>NCIF01000051.1 GCA_002256785.1 Hydrogenophilales bacterium 17-61-9 | reverse complement strand
CATGGCGGCGACGATGTCGTCTGAAATGTCCGACACCGACAAGGTGCGGATTTTTTATGAGGATTGCCGCGCCAATGGGCTGACTTTGTTGCCGCCCGACATCAACCTGTCCGGTTATCGTTTCGACCCCGTCAGCCCAACCGAAATCCGCTATGGACTGGGTGCGATAAAAGGCAGTGGGGAGGCCGCAATTGGTGCGATCGTCGTCGAACGTGAGGCTAATGGTCCGTATGTTGGCCTGTTTGACCTGGCGCGGCGGGTCGACAAGCGCTACCTGAATCGGCGCACGCTCGAAGCCCTGGTCAAGGCCGGCGCGTTCGACCGGATCAACGCGCATCGCGCCAGCCTGATGGCGTCGGTCGGCGCCGCGCTGGAAACCGCTGACCGTGCCGCGCGCAGCGGCGGCCAGGTGGGTTTGTTCGGCGAAGCGCTCGACGGCGGCGAAGACCTGATCGAGGTGCCGCATTGGTCGGAGCAGGAACAGCTGTTGCAGGAAAAATCGGCCCTCGGCTATTTTTTCAGCGGCCATCCGTTCACCTCCTATCTGGCCGAAGTCTCCAGCTTCGCCAAAAGGCAGCTGGATAGCCTGGAACCATCACGCGATCCGGTGATGATGGCCGGCATGGTGGTTTCGGTGCGCACCCAGATGACGCGGCGCGGCAAGATGATGATTTTGCTGCTGGACGACGCGACCGCGCAGGTTGAAGTGGTGATTTTCAACGAACTCTATGAGCAGCAGCGTCATCTGCTCAAGGACGACACCCTGCTGGTGATCGAGGGCAAGGTGAATCGCGATGATTATTCCGGCGGTCTGCGGGTGACGGCAGAGCACATCTACGACCTGGCCGGCGCGCGTACCCGCTTTGCACAGGGGCTGCGTTTGGCCTGCAACGGCCAGTGCAGCACCCAACCTGGCAGTGGCCGCAAGCTGGCCGAATTGCTTGCACCTTACAAGGCGCAGGCGGGCGGCTGTCCGGTGTGGGTGGAATATCGCACGCCCCATGCGCGTTGCAAGGTGCGGCTGGGCGAGGAATGGCGGGTGCGCCTGGATGATCGCTTGCTGGAGTCCTTGGGCGGCTGGCTCAAGCCCGAAGCGGTGAATGTGATTTACTGAACCCTGTGGCGCAAGGGGGAGAGGCGTGGAATCGGGCGCTGTGTTGATTTGTTGAAATTATGTGTTGACAAGCATAGTTGAATATTAGAGAATACTTATAACGCTGATGTTGCCGCAACGGCAGTCAGTGTTGTCTCCTCCAATCCTCCCTCCAAGGTGGATACTCGGCCCGACTCAAAAGAGTCGGGCATTTTTTTGCCTGACGTACTCATTTTGACTGCGCTGGAACCTGTTCAGGCTAGCCGGCCCGCCTTTCAAAATGAATGAAAGGGTCATGCGCAGGCGACTCGCGCGCAATGACACGCTCAACGCGTGCCATGGACGGACCGATTTTCACCCAGTCAAGCAGGGCGTTCATTGCCACGCCGGGACCCTGGATCATCGCTTCGACCGAACCGTCGGCCCGATTGCTCACCCATCCCGTAACACCAAGCCGTTCGGCTTCCACCCGCATCGATTCGCGAAACCCCACCCCCTGCACCCGGCCCAGAATCCGCAGGTGGAGGGTTTGCATGGCGGGTTTACTTCACTTTCATGCCGGGCTGCGCGCCGTGGTCCGGCGACAGGATGAAGAGCCCCGGCTCGCTGCCGGAAGCCGCCAGCACCATGCCCTCGCTCATGCCGAATTTCATCTTGCGCGGCGCCAGGTTGGCGACCATCACGGTGTAGCGGTTGATCAAGGCTTCGGGCGCGTAGGCTGATTTGATCCCCGCAAATACCTGGCGCGTGCCAAGGTCGCCGAGATCGAGCGTCAGGCGCAGCAGCTTGTCGGCGCCTTCGACGTGTTCGGCGTTGGCGATGCGCGCAATGCGCAGGTCGATTTTGTTGAAATCGTCGATGCTGATGGTGTCGGCAACCGGATGGGTCGCGTTGACCTGGGCTTCGGCGTGGCGTACCGGTGCGGAGGCAGGGGTCGGTTCGAGATTCTGTTTGTTGGCGTCTACCATGGCTTCAATGGATTTGGGGTCGATACGGGTCATAAGATGATTGTAGACGTTGATGCGATGGCGGATGAACAGGCTCTGCGCATCGTCCCACGTCAGCGGTTCGATATTGAGGAAGGCCTCGACCTGCTCTGCGAGCTTGGGCAACACGGGCTTCAGGTACAAGGCTAGCAAACGGAAGCAATTGAGCGAGACCGTGCAGACTTCGTGCAGGCGATATACGGCCTCTTCCTGCTTGGCCAGTTCCCACGGTTTTTCGTCGGCCACGTACTGGTTGGCGCGGTCGGCCAGCGCCATGATCTCGCGCAGCGCCTTGGCAAAATCGCGCGATTCGTAATGCGCGGCGATGGTGCTGGCGGCCGCCTGGAATTCGCCGATCAGTTCAAGGTTGGCCACGCCGTCGGCCAGCATGCCGTTGAAGTTTTTGTGTATGAAGCCGGCGGTGCGGCTGGCGATGTTGATGAACTTGCCGACCAGATCCGAATTCACGCGCGCGACGAAATCGTCGAGGTTGAGGTCGATGTCTTCCATGGTGCCGTTGAGCTTCGCCGCGTAGTAATAGCGCAGCCATTCCGGGTTCAGGCCCTGATCCAGATAGCTCGCAGCGGTGATGAAGGTGCCGCGCGACTTCGACATCTTCTGCCCGTTCACGGTCAAAAAGCCGTGCGCGTACACCGCGGTCGGCAGGCGGTGGCCGGAAAATTTCAGCATCGCCGGCCAGAACAGGGCGTGGAAGTACAGGATGTCCTTGCCGATGAAGTGCACCAGCTCGGTCTTCGACTCCGCCCCCCACCAGGCGTCGAAGTCGAGGCCGTTGTCGGCGGCGTATTTGGCGAAGCTCGCCATGTAGCCCACCGGCGCGTCCAGCCAGACGTAGAAATACTTGCCGGGCGCGCCGGGAATTTCGAAGCCGAAGTAGGGCGCGTCGCGGCTGATGTCCCAGTTGTTCAGACCCGAGGCGAACCACTCCTGCATCTTGTTGGCGGCCTCGTCCTGCAGCGCGCCCGACTTGGTCCACTCGCGCAGGAAGGCCTCGCAGGCGCCGAGCTTGAAAAAATAATGCTCGGAATCCTTGTGCACCGGGGTTGCGCCCGACACCGCCGACACCGGGTTTTTCAGTTCGGTCGGGCTGTAGGTGGCGCCGCACACCTCGCAGTTGTCGCCGTACTGGTCCGCCGCGCCGCACTTCGGGCACTCGCCCTTGATGAAGCGGTCCGGCAGAAACAGGTTCTTCACCGGGTCGTACAGCTGGGCGATGGTCTTGACCTCGATCAGGCCGGCCTCCTGCAGGCGCAGGTAGATAGTCGAGGCCAGTTCGCGGTTCTCAATGGAGTGCGTCGAATAGTAATGGTCGAAGCCGATGTTGAAGCCGGCAAAATCGCGCGTGTGCTCATCCCACACCCGGCCGATCAGCGTTTCCGGCGTGATGCCTTCCTTCTCCGCGCGCAGCATGATCGCGGTGCCGTGGGTGTCGTCGGCGCACATGTAGCGGCAGTCGTGGCCGTGCATTTTCTGGAAACGCACCCAGATATCGGTCTGGATGTATTCGACCAGATGGCCGAGGTGAATGCTGCCGTTGGCGTAGGGCAGGGCGGAGGTAACAAGGATTTGGCGGGACATGAGCGGGATCTGGCAAATACCCAACGGGTACGGGAACCCGCCATTTTACCCTAAGGGCAGGGCGCCCGCGGGGCCAGAATGCCGCCTAGAAGCGCGATCCAGGCTGCTTCAGGAATTCAGCTTCTGCGGCTGAGGAGACGCGCCCCAGTATCTCGTTGCGATGGGGAAAGCGGCCAAATCGTGCGACGACATCGCGGTGCGAACGGGCGTATTTGAGGAAATCGTCGAACAGCCCGCGTTCGTCGGCAGCCGACTCACGCGCCAGCTTTTCGTAGCATGCCACCGATTGGTCTTGCCGCTCGAGCGACTCGGCATGCTCCAGCGGCAGATACAGAAACACCCGTTCGATCGGCGCCAACAGCTGATCCTCGCCGGCAGCCAGGGCTGCCATGCTCATGGCCAGCGCTTGCGGGTCGGTGGCAAATGCCTGCGGCTGGTTGCGAAAAATGTGATGCGGGAACTGATCGAGCACGACCACCAGCGCCAGCCGCCCACGCGGCGTGGCGGCCCAGCTGTCAAGCCTGCCCGCGCTGGCAGCCTTCAGCGTTGCGCTGAAGCGCTGGGTAACGGTTCGGTCGTGCGTTGCCGACTTGCCGAACCACAGCTTGAACTGGCGGCCGGCGATCCCGGATGCGCTGCCTGGCGCACCGAACCAGAAATCGAGCACGGCTTCGGCTTGGGCGGGCATGGCAATCATGGTCAGCTCAGTCAGAAGATAGGCGAAGAACGCGTCAGCATGCCGGCCCGCTCGGCGACTTTAAGGGGCGGTGGCCACCGTATTTCCCGGCGTCCAGATGAGCGGAAGCGTGTCCGGCCCCGCAGGTGTTTGCGCAAAAAAGGTTTGCGCAAATACCTGCGGCGCAAGCGGGCGCGAAAACAGATAGCCCTGGCCGTACTGGCAGCCGAGGGCGATCAATGCCTGCATTTGTTCTGGCAGCTCGATGCCTTCGGCGACGGTTTCAATGCCGAGGCTGGCGGCGAGGGCGAGTACCGAGCGCACGATGGCAGCGTCTTCCGACTCGGATGCGACGCCGTCCACGAAACTCTTGTCGATTTTGAGCTTGTCGGCGGGAATCCGTTTGAGGTAGCTCAGCGATGAGTAGCCGGTTCCAAAATCGTCGATGGCGATGCTGACCCCGAGTTGCTTGAATTCCGTCAGAACCCGGATACTGGATTCGGGATCGTCCATGGCGGTGCTTTCGGTGATTTCCAGTTCCAGCGCGGCGGGCGCCAAACCGGTGCGCTGCAGGGCGCGCCGTACCTGATCGACCAGATCGGCAGCCTGGAACTGGCGGGGCGACAGGTTGACCGCCATCCGGAGGGGGAAGCCTGCTTCGGCCCAGGTCTGCGCCTGCTCGCAGGCCTGGTTCAGAACCCACTCGCCCAGCGTCAGGATGAGACCCGATTCCTCGGCAACCGAAACGAAATCCGCCGCGCTGTGCTGGCGCCCGTTTTCATCCTGCCATCGCAGCAGCGCCTCGGTCGCCACAATGCGCCGGCTTTGCAGGTCGAGGATCGGCTGGTAATGCAGCAGGAACTGGTTTTTTTTCAGCGCGCGCTGCAATTGTTCCTGCAGCGTCAGGCGCCGTTGCCGGAGGGTGCCGAAACGTTCCTCGTAGACGGCAAAGCGGTCGCGCCCGGCACGCTTGGCTTCATACATGGCGGTATCGGCGCATTTGATCAGGTCTTCGCGGGTGTTCCCATGCTCCGGGAATGTTGCCGCACCGATGCTGCATGATGTCTGCAGCTTTTTGCCATGCACCTGGAACGGCTCTGAAAAAGCCTTGATCAGGCGTTCGGCCGTCTGTCGGGTCGTGTTCAGGGTGGCGCCGGGCAGGGTGACCATGAATTCATCGCCACCCACCCGCGCGAGCATGTCGTCCTGGCGCAGGTTCGCGGACAGGCGGCGCACGACCTGGGTCAACAGCTCGTCCCCGGTGCTGTGGCCATGGGTGTCGTTGATGTCCTTGAAGTGGTCGAGGTCGAGAAACAGGATGGCAAACGAGCCTCCGGTTTCGGCCGCGCGCAGCAGTTGCCGTTCCAGCAGTTCGTCGGCTCCGGTGCGATTGGGCGTACCGGTGAGGCTGTCGAGGCGGGCCTGGCCATGCAGTTCGGAACTGTGTATCCGTTCGTGCCGGGTCACCCGGCGCGCGACATAGGAAAAAATGGCCAGGTACACAAGAAAGACGCCGAGTGTGACTGCGTTGTTGCGCCACCAGCGTTCGTAGACGTAAGACACCGGAACCGATACATAAGCATAGACCGGCAAATGAGCAAGCCGCTTGAAGGCGCCGATGCGCTGCTTGTCGGTGGATATCCAGGGCGAATAGCCGCTGAACAGGCCTTCCTTCAAGTGAGGCTGCTGCTGGAGCAGTTTCGCAAGCGGACCGGGCGAGAGGCGGCCATAGGCGGCATGCGGATTGGCGGCCGGCCAGCGCGCCTGCTGCAGGCCGTCCTCCCGCAGCAGGCCAATGAAGCTGGTTGGCGGCAGCGGCAGGTCGTACAGGTAAATGCCGCGCTTCTCCAGGGGAATCGCGGCCTGGAGCACAAACAATGGCGCACCTTTCTCGTCGCGTACCGTATAGCGGAACGGAAAACGCCTCTGCTTGAGGATCTTGCCGTATTCCGGAGGCCCCAGCACGTAGGCTGACTGGCCGGTGAGCGAGGTCTTGAACTGGTCCAGGTAAGCGGGCTCGTTTCTATAGTCGGGCAAGGCCGCTCCCTGCGCCAATGCGGTATTGACCAGCATCAGTCCGTCCGGGCGAATGATTGCCATGGAACCCACTTCGGGAAAGCGCGACTGAAACTTTTCAAGATGCGGACGGGCCCGTTCGGGGCGGTCCAGAATGTCGAGCGTCTGCAACAGCTCCCCCAAGGGGGCGAGTCCGTTGCCCAGATTGTCGAAGACCGCCTGGCTGGCCGAGGCGAGAAAGCCGGCCTGGATCTGGAGGTTGCTATTCGTTTCGCGGGTTTCCCGCTGCCAGCTCCAGTACCCCGCTACCGCTATGGCTGTCGTACCAAGTATGATCGATGCCAGAAAAGCCAGCCGCAGGGTTCGGGAAAAGGTGGATTCTGTGGTTTGCATAGCGCTGTTTTTGGAATACTTGTAACGTAGATCGCCCAAATGGTGTTTGCGGCAGATAGTGCGGCAACTTAAGGCCGGACTGCGATAACAGGACAGAAACGGCAGGCCGCCCGCCTGCGGGCGCTACACTGCGATGTCCCGCACCGCGGCGATTGCACGATTCTGTAGCGTCCAGCAAGGAGATAACATGACAGCCGTGAAATTGCATCTCTGGATCAACGGCCAGCGCGTTCCGTCGCAAGACGGCCGCATGGGCGAGGTGTACAACCCGGCCAGCGGCGAGGTGATCCGCCGCGTGCCGCTGGCGTCGCAATCCGACATCGATGTCGCGGTGGCGGCGGCCCGGGCCGCTTTCCCGGCCTGGCGCGACACCACGCCGCTGCGCCGCGCCCGCATCCTTACCCGTTTCCGCGAACTGATGGCGCAGCATCGCGACGAACTGGCTCGGCTGGCCTCGGAAGAACACGGCAAGACCCTGGCCGACGCTGCCGGCTCGGTGCAGCGCGGCATCGAAGTGATCGAATTCGCCAGCGGCGTGCCGCATCTGTTGAAGGGCGAGCATGCCGGGGACGTCGGCCGCGGCGTCGACGGCCATTCGCTGCTGCAGCCGGTGGGCGTGTGCGCCGGCATCACCCCGTTCAATTTCCCGGCCATGGTGCCGCTGTGGATGTTCCCGGTCGCCATCGCCTGCGGCAACACCTTCGTGCTCAAACCCTCGGAAAAGGTGCCATCGTGCAGCCTGCGCATGGCCGAGCTGTTCAAGGAAGCCGGCCTGCCCGACGGCGTCTTCAACGTCGTGCCCGGCGACAGGGAGGCGGTGGACGCGCTGCTCAATCATCCCGACGTCGGCGCCATCTCCTTCGTCGGCTCCACCCCGGTGGCGCAGCACATCTACGAAACCGCCGCCCGCAACGGCAAGCGCGTGCAGGCGCTGGGCGGCGCCAAGAATCACGCCGTGGTGATGCCGGACGCCGACATGGAATTCACCGCCGAGGCCCTGGTCGGCGCCGCGTATGGTTCGGCCGGTGAGCGCTGCATGGCGATTTCCACCGTGGTGGCGGTGGGCGAGGCGGGCGACGCCCTGCTGCCGCTGCTGCGGGACAAGGCCGCGCAGATCAGGGTCGGGTGCGGCGACGCGGCGGACACCGGCATGGGCCCGGTGATCTCGAAGGCGCATCGCGACCGCATCGTTTCGCTGATCGACAGCGGCGTCGTCCAGGGCGCCGACCTGGTGCTCGACGGCCGCGGCGTCAAGGTGCCAGGCTGCGAGAACGGCTTCTTCGTCGGCCCCACGCTGTTCGACCGCGTGACGCCGGAAATGGATATCTACCGCGAGGAAGTCTTCGGCCCGGTGCTGATCGTGCTGCGTGTGGAAAGCTATGAAGCGGCGGTGGAACGCATCAACGCCAACCCCTATGGCAACGGCACCGCCATCTTCACCGGATCGGGCCACTGGGCGCGCCGCTTCGAGCACGAAATCGAAGTCGGCATGGTCGGCGTCAACGTGCCAATCCCGGTGCCGATGGCCTACTTTTCGTTCGGTGGCTGGAAGGCCTCGCTGTTCGGCGACCTTCACATGCACGGCATGGAAGGCGTGTATTTCTACACCCGCACCAAGGTCGTCACCACCCGTTGGCCGGCGCCGGCGGAGCGCACCGGCAGCACGCTGGCCATGCCCACCCTGGGCTGAGCGCCCGCCGCCACGCCGTTACCCTGTTTGGGGCCACCGAGGCCGAATATCTGGCGCTGTTCCGCATGCTGGCGCAGGCCAGGGACATCCTCGACCGCCACCAGCCCGACGGCTACAACATAGGCCGGGGGGCAGAGCGTGCCGCACCTGCACATCCACCTGGTCCCGCGCTATCGCGGCGACAAGGAAGGCGCGCGCTGCATGGAAAACTGACCGATCCTCACCATGTTCATTTTCATGGTCTACCATGCATTTGTAGTTTGCGGCATGGAACTCAAAGATTTTGTTCGTGTTTTTGATACCTGAGGAGGCCTGATCCCATGATCGCCAGCAATCCTTTCGCTGAACTCGCCGCCGTCATCTCCCCGACGGCCATGCAGGCATACGTCGTGCTGATGTTCCTTCTGGTGGTGGTCGGGACGATACTCGACATGCTTCACAAGAAAAGCGCCCAGTATTTTTTCGAGAATGCCAGGCAGGCCAGAAAGAACGCGACGCGCACGCTGAGTCCCGGTGAAAAAAGCGCACTGGCCTTGAAGACCGTCGCCAACGAGGTGCTGACCTCGGGCGAATTCGCCAATTCGAAGCGCCGCATTTCGCACCTCTTCACCATGTACGGCTTCATCATCTTTGTCGTCGCCACGGCGATACTGATCTTTGCCTATCCGACCCGGGAAGATCCGGCGCCGACCATTCTGCCGCTGCTGTGGCACCTGGGCGCGGCCATGCTGTGCCTGGGGGGGTACTGGTTCTGGTTCAGCATCCGCGTCGACGTCGCCTCCGAGGGCGTCAAGTGGTATCAGCTGAACGGACGTGGCGACCTTTTCATCGTCGGCCTGCTGGGCATGGCCACCTTCGCGCTGCTCTGGTCACTCACCCTGGGCGCCGGCGCGCTCAACACGCTGTTTTTCGCATTGTTCGTCGCCTTCAGCACGCTGCTGTTCGGCTCGGTGTACTGGTCCAAGTTCGCGCACATGTTCTTCAAGCCCGCGGCCGCTTTCCAGAAGCGTGTCATCAAGGCGGATGGTTCGAGAGAAAACATGCCCGCCATCTACGACGTGTCGGATCCTGACGTGCAGGCGAGGTTTCCGGATATCCCGACCTACATGGGCGACAAGCCGCCCAACATGGGACTGGGCATCAAGCGTGAAGCGCCCAGCCATTTTTGATCGCCCTTGTAATTAACAAGCCCGTCAATCCAGAATCGAGAGGAACCCCATGCCTACCTTTGTGTACATGACGCGTTGCGATGGCTGCGGACACTGCGTCGACATCTGTCCGTCGGACATCATGCACATCGATAAAGTCACACGGCGCGCCTACAACATCGAGCCGAACATGTGCTGGGAGTGCTACTCGTGCGTCAAGGCCTGCCCGCATGACGCGATCGATGTGCGCGGTTACGCCGACTTCGCCCCGCTGGGCCATTCGGTGCGCGTCCGCCGCGACGAGGAAAAAGGCGTCATTGCCTGGCGCATCAAGTTCCGCAACGGCGAAAAAGACATGGAGCTGCTGGCGCCGATCACGACCAAACCCTGGGGCAAGCACATTCCGCAACTCTCCGATGTGCCCGCGCCCAGCCAGACGATGCGCGACAGCCAGTTGCTGTTCAACGAGCCCAAATACATCCGCCTGGACGAAGGCGGTCTGCATACGCTGGAATCGAACGGTCTCGTGATGAAAGAGGGGGTGTACTACTGATGGCTTACAAGACTATTGTCGAAGACAACATCGACGTCCTCGTCGTCGGCGCGGGCCTGGGCGGCACGGGTGCTGCGTGGGAAGCCCGCTACTGGGGGCAGGACAAGAAGATCGTCATCGCCGAAAAGGCCAACATGGACCGTTCGGGTGCGGTGGCGCAGGGTCTCTACGCGATCAACTGTTACATGGGCACGCGCTGGGGCGAGAACCAGCCTGAAGACCACGTCCGCTACGCGCGGATGGACCTGATGGGCATGGTGCGCGAAGACCTGCTGTTCGATATGGCGCGTCACGTCGATTCCGCCGTTCACCAGTTCGAAGAGTGGGGCCTGCCGATCATGCGCAATCCCAAGACCGGCACCTACCAGCGCGAAGGGCGTTGGCAGATCATGATTCATGGCGAATCCTACAAGCCGATCGTCGCCGAGGCCGCCAGGAAATCCGCCGACAAGGTCTTCAACCGGGTCTGCATCACCCATCTGCTGATGGACGACGCCAGGGAGAATCGCGTGGCCGGTGCGGTCGGCTTCAACGTCCGTACCGGGGATTACCACGTCTTCAAGTCGAAGACGGTGATTGTCGGCGCGGGCGGCGCCTCCAACATCTTCAAGCCGCGCTCGGTGGGCGAGGGTGCGGGCCGCGTCTGGTACGCGCCGTGGTCGTCTGGCTCGGCCTATGGCCTGATGATCCAGGCGGGCGCGAAAATGACCCAGATGGAAAACCGTATCGTGCTGGCGCGATTCAAGGACGGCTACGGTCCGGTGGGGGCCTATTTCCTGCACCTGAAAACCTACACGCAGAACTGCAATGGCGAAGAGTACGAGTCCAAGTGGTTCCCGGCGCTGACGGAAATGGTCGGCAAGGAATATCTGGATACCGAAGGGCAGCATCTGTCCCACAAACCGATTCCGACCTGTCTGCGCAACCACGCATTCATCTCCGAGGTGAACGCCGGTCGCGGCCCGATCCACATGGTGACGATGGAGGCTTTCCAGGATCCGCACCTCGAGGAGATCGGCTGGCATAACTTCCTCGGCATGACCGTGGGCCAGGCCGTGCTGTGGGCGGCGACCGATGTCAATCCGAAGTACGAAAACCCCGAGCTGACCACCTCCGAGCCGTATGTGATGGGCTCGCACGCGACCGGTTGCGGCGCCTGGTGTTCAGGCCCGGAGGACATTTCCCCTCCGGAATACTACTGGGGCTACAACCGCATGACCACGGTCGAGGGCCTGTTCGGCGCGGGCGATGCCGTCGGCGGCACGCCGCACGCGTTCTCGTCGGGTTCGTTTACCGAAGGCCGTCTGGCCGCCAAGGCTGCGTGCAAATACATCGACGACGGCAAGGCCGAGGGCATCCAGGTTTCCGGGGCGCAGATCCAGCGCCGTGGGGAAGAAATCTTCAAGCCGCTGGAGCATTACCGGGTCAACCGCAACGAAATCACCGCGGGCAGCGTCAATCCGCACTACATCAACCCCAGACAGGGCCTCGACCGCCTGCAGAAATTGATGGACGAGTACTGCGCGGGGGCGACGGTCAACTACATGACCAACGACAAACTGCTGCAGATCGGCCTGAAAAAACTCAAGATCATGGAAGAAGACCTTGAGAAAATCGCCGCCGAGGACATCCATGAACTGCTGCGCGCCTGGGAACTCAAGCATCGCCACCTCACCTCCGAGGCGGTGATGCAACACACCCTGTTCCGCAAGGAAACCCGCTGGCCGGGTTACTACTACCGGGGGGATGCAATGAAGCTCGACGACGAAAACTGGCACGTCCTCACCGTGTCGCGTCGCGATCCCGGGACTGGCGAATACACCATGGAAAAGGCCCCGTGCTACCACCTGGTCGGCAAGGAGGAGTAGGCCGCCGCCTGCCCCCTAAAGCCCCGCAGGTTTCGTGCGCAGTTTTTTCAGCGACCTTATCAGGAATGACCCATGAGCAGTTCTGCCGTTCAGGCCACACCCCAAACCGCCCTCAACATCATCGACCACACCGACGAGGCGATTCTGGCGCTCGCCCACCCGATGTGGCGCGACCTGATCAAATACTCCAACCAGGGGCAATACGGCAAATTCATCCGCAAGTTCTCCTACGACCTACTGCTTGGCCTCAATGAAATCGAAGTCGGCAAACAGTTCGCCAACAGCGAACTGACCCGGAGCCTGCACAAGGAATGGGATTACCTGGGCATCATCCGTAGAGGGCGGCATGTCACGGTGCTGTACCGGGTCCGAAGCACGAAGAAGGAAGGCGAATGGCTCGGCCGGCTGGTGCTGGGCTATGAACAGGGCGAGGTGCGGATCTTTGCCGCCTCCATTTTCTGAAACGTCGGGGTCCCCATGAAAGCCATCATCGAAGCCAACAAATATGTCGAACTAACCTACAAGGTCATCGACCAGAAAACGCGCCAGGTGCTGACGCAGGTCGAGTTTCCGCTGGGCTATGTGCATGGCGTCAACGAGATCCTGTCGCCACGGGTCATGGATGCGCTGGAAGGCAAATCCGGGGGCGATGTCATCGAGGTCCACATCGACTGCAACGACATCTATGGCCCGCGGGATGAAGCACTGGTGATTGTCGAAGCCATCGCGAACGTCCCCGAGGCCTACCGTGAAGTCGGCACCGCCATCCTGATGGAAAACGACAATGGGCAAACCAAGAGTTTTCTGGTGACCCGAGTGGACAAAAAAACGGTGACGATCGACGGCAATAACCCGCTGTGCGGCCGTGAAGTGATTTTCAAGCTCGAGATCCTGATGGTGCGGGATGCCACCGACGCGGAAATCCAGTACGGCGGCAAGGTGGAAACGGCCCCGGACCTGAACGACTGTCGCGCCGTTCCCGTTTGAATGTTTGCACACTGCCAGACACGGTGTTTCCACGCCCCATTTCCCAATGAGAGGTAAACCATGAGCGAACCCACCAAAATCAAGCGTCCCGTCCCGGAAGGCAAATCACGCTTTGTGACCACCCGGCAAAAAGCGCCGACCGAGAAGGGTTACGTCGGGTACGACACCATCTGGGAACCGTTCCATAAAGTGGTCAAATACACCACGCCCAAGAAGCCGTAAATCCGACGGCCACGCGAACCTCGCCGGTCGCTGGCCAAGGACAGGCGCAGTGCCTAGCTTATTGAATCGTCGCAAACTCCACGATTTTATTGACTTGGGTAGACGCCACGACAACCACCCCCTCATCAGCCAGCTTGTGGGTGATCTCCTGGAACGTATCAAACCGTTCACCTTGCTGCTCGGCGGGACCCTGTACGGGGAACAGCACCCGCTCGGGCAGCAGGTGCAAAGCGCGCAGCTTCTCGATTTTTCCCAACCAGGCCCAGCCGTGATCGAAAATCTGGGCGGGGTCGTCCTGCGCCAGATGGAGCGGCTTGATGGCTCGCAGGGCTTTGCCGTCCTGAGTGTTCACGAACGGGAACCAGGCATGATAGGTCGCCACGTTGCCGATG
>NCIF01000050.1 GCA_002256785.1 Hydrogenophilales bacterium 17-61-9 | reverse complement strand
ACAGTTTGGGAAGGTGTTCTGCCGGGATGGCCGGGCCGGCGTTTTCGACAATCACGATGGCTTTGCTGTCTACATGGCTTAATGATACGTGCAAGGCCTTGCCGGGCGGACTGTGGCGAATCGCATTCGAAACGAGATTGCTGAGTGCGCGCCGCAGCATCAACCGGTCGCCGGTTACGGTCGCCGAACCGGTCAGGGTCAGCGCAACGGAGCGCTCTTCAGCCCAGGCTTCAAAGTAATCGAACAGGCCTTGCGTTTCGCCGGCCAGATCGATTTTTTCCAGACCCGGTTTCAACAGGCCGTTGTCGGTTTGAGCGAGGTAGAGCATGTCGCCCACCATCTGCGCCATGCGCTCGTATTCTTCCAGACTTGAATAGAGCACTTCCTTGTAGGCGTCCTTGTCGCGTGCGCTGGAGAGCGCAACCTGCGTTTGCGTCATCAGGCTGGAAATCGGGGTGCGCAATTCGTGCGCGATGTTGGAAGAGAATTCGGATAAGCGCCGGAACGAATCGTCCAGCCGCGCCAGCATGGCGTTGAAAGCGGTTGCGAGGGGTTTCAATTCGGTGGGCAAGCGGTCATCCGGCAGACGGTCTTCCAGATGCTCGGCGGAGATGCCGGAAACCATGTCGGTGACCTGGCGGAGCGGGGCCAGGCCCCAGCGGGTCACGACCCAGCCCAGGCCCGCGGTGGCCAGGGCCGCCAGGGCAATGGCAATCGCCAGCACGATGCGGAAGGTGTCCATGAATACCTCATGCCGCTCGATATCCAGCCCCAGCACCACAGTGAAGGGCTGGCCGGCGCCGGCGACGATCGGCACCGCAAGGCCGCGGTAGCCAATTCCGCCTTGCTGCCATTGCTGCAGGGCGTCTTCGGTGCAGTTCGATGAGCGGTCCTGGCAGTTTTTCCCGAGCGCGCCGGGGAAAGCCGCCCCCGGCGTGGCGAACCAAAGCGCGCCGGACGCATCGGTGACAGCCACCACCATGCCATGGTGGCCGACCAGGGCATCGTGCAGTTGTTGCGGCAGCTGGTCCAGTTCGTGCGGGTTGCCGGCATTTCTGAACAGGTTCTGGATCAGTTCAAGCTTGCCGTTGAGTTCGTGACGGTCGCCTTCCTCGAAATGGGTTTCCACCACGTGCGACAAAAAGTAGCCCGTTGCGAGCAAAACCAGACATGCAGCCGCGGCGAAATACAGGCTGATGCGGGCGGTGAGCGACAAGGGCATCATGCTGCGGCGTCGTCTGAATGGGTTTCGAGCACGTAGCCCATGCCGCGCACGGTGTGGATGAGCTTGAGTTCAAATCCTTCGTCGATCTTGATACGTAGCCGGCGCACGGCCACATCGATGACATTGGTGTCGGAATCGAAATTCATGTCCCAGACTTGCGATGCAATCAGGCTGCGCGGCAGCACTTCTCCCTGCCGCCGCAGGAACAATTCCAGCAGGGCAAACTCTTTGGCGGTGAGATCGATTTTGCGATTTGCGCGTGTCGCGCGGCGACGCAGCAAATCCAGTTCCAGGTCGGCTGCCCTGAGAACGACGGCTTCCAGACTGGTTTGACCGCGGCGCACCAGGCTGCGCACCCGGGCCAGCAGTTCGGCAAAGGCAAAAGGCTTGACCAGATAATCGTCGGCCCCGAGCTCCAGCCCCTTGACGCGGTCTTCGACCTGGTCGCGCGCGGTCAGGAACAGCACCGGCATGTCGACCCCGGCCCGGCGCACGCCTTCCAGCACCTGCCAGCCGTTTAGCCCCGGCAGCATGACATCCAGGATCATCAGGGCGTAATGGCCGGCCTTGGCGAGTTCCAGCCCTTCCCAGCCATCGCGCGCAAGATCCGTGACAAAACCGGCTTCGGTCAAACCTTGCTTCAGATAATCGCCCGTCTTGGGTTCGTCTTCGACGATCAGTAATTTCATGGTGTATGGCTTGTGAGGAATGAGCACATCCTGCCACAGCTCCTGCCCGGCGTTGAACGGATTACAAATTTGTCATCGGTCTGTCAGCCTGATGTTCGGGGTGCGCCTGCAAGATGCGACCCATAGCGTGGCGATCGGGATGCGACCCAACACATCGATCGACACACCCTGATTATTCAGTCTGGAGGATCACTCCCCATGAAGCGTAACCCGATGAATCAATTTTCGCCCGTTATCGCCGTGCCGGATTTGCCGCGCCGCCGATTTGTTCAGGGGCTGGCGGCAGGCGGACTGCTGCTGGGCCTGGGCCCGGCGATCAATTCTTCCTGGGCGCGCAGCGCCGATACGGCAACGGGTTATGCGCCCGTGCTGGAAGGCACGGAGTTCGATCTGACAGTTGCCGAAACGCCGGTGAATTTTACCGGTTCGCCGCGCATGGCCACGACCATCAACGGCTCGATTCCCGGCCCGACCCTGCGCTGGCGGGAGGGCGAGACCGTCACCATCCGCGTCCACAACCGGCTCGCGGTGGACACGTCCATTCACTGGCACGGCATCCTGTTGCCTTTCCAGATGGATGGGGTGCCGGGTATCAGCTACAAGGGCATTCCGCCCGGAGAAACCTTTACCTACCGGTTCAAGGTGGGGCAGACAGGCACGTACTGGTACCACTCGCATTCGGGCATGCAGGAGCAGACCGGCATGTACGGCGCCATCATTATCGATTCGGCTAGCGGACGATCAGTCCAGGCCGACCGCGAATATGTCGTGCAATTCTCGGACTGGACCGATGAGGACCCGATGCGCGTTTTCTCCAAGCTCAAGACGCAGAGCGATTACTACAACTTCAACCAGCCCACGGCGGTCGATTTTTTCAAGGATGTGTCGCGTAGCGGATTCAGGTCCGCACTCGAAAAACGCAAGATGTGGAACGAGATGCGCATGAGTCCGACCGATCTGGCGGACACCTCGGCGGCAACCTACACCTTTCTGATGAACGGATCGACTCCGGCGGGCAACTGGACCGGAATCTTCAGGCCGGGCGAGAAAGTGCGTCTGCGCCTGATCAACTCGGGTGCGATGACGTTTTTCGATGTGCGTATTCCGGGCCTGAAAATGACCGTGGTGCAAGCCGACGGCCAGGATGTGGAACCCGTCACGGTGGACGAAATCCGCATAGGCGTGGCCGAAACCTACGACGTGATTGTCACGCCCGGCGACGACACCTACACCCTCTTCGCGCAGTCGATGGACCGCACCGGCTATGCGCGGGGCACGCTGGCGACCCGCGCGGGGCTGGCGGCGGCGGTGCCGCAACTGGACAAGGCCGACTGGCTGACCATGGGCGACATGATGGGCGCCATGGGCGGCGGCATGGCGGGGATGGATCACGGCAGCTCCGGCGGCATGGCCGGCATGAACCACGGCGGCATGGCCATGGACCACAGCAAGCATGCCATGCCGTCCGGCATGGCCATGGGCGACGCCCTGGCCAAACCCAGCACCACCGCGCGCCACGCCAAAACCGAATACGGCGCCAGCACGGACATGCGCGTGGACATGGCGCGCACCAACCTGGACGACCCCGGCATCGGCCTGCGCAACAATGGCCGTCGCGTGTTGACCTATGCCGACCTGCGCACGATCGGGGGTCCCATCGATTCGCGCGGTCCCGGCCGCGAAATCGAGCTGCACCTGACCGGCAACATGGAGCGCTATGCCTGGTCGATCGACGGACTGGCGTTTGGCCAGTCCACACCCGTGCATTTCAAATATGGCGAACGGGCGCGCGTCATCCTTCACAACGACACCATGATGACCCACCCCATGCATTTGCATGGCCTGTGGAGCGAGCTGGAATCCGATGGCGGCGGTTTTCAGGTACGCAAACATACGATCAACGTGCAGCCCGCACAACGGATCAGCTTTTTGGTGAGCGCAGACGCACTCGGACGTTGGGCATGGCATTGCCACCTGCTGTTGCATATGGATGCAGGCATGTTCCGCGAAGTGGTGGTGGCGTAAGCGATAACGGAAACGAGAGGAATATGCAGATGACGAACAACCGAATGAATGTGCTGGCAATGGCGATTGCTGCAATGAGTGCGGCGCCGGTCTGGGCGCAAACCTCGGGCGACGCCGGGATGATGGATCACTCGCTGCATGGCAGCATGCCGGCCGCCGAAGTCAAACCCGGGGCGGGTCAGGATGCAATGCCGGCCATGGATCACGGTACCATGACGCAGACGACCGGTGGCGCAATGCCTGCGATGGAGCATGGCAGCCAGCCGGCGTCGCAGCCGGCCATGGAAAGCATGGGCCACGCTGAAATGCAGATGCAGGGCGGGCCGGCGCCGGCCGATGCGCGCGACCCCCATGTTTATTCGGGTGGTTTTGCGCGCGGCGCCGGCACGTATGCGTTGCCAGCCTCGCAGCGTTTGCGTCTGGCCGACGAGCACAATTTTGGCAGCTTGCTGGTCGACCGGCTGGAGTGGAACCATGGCCGGGACGGCAACAGCACCGCCTACGATACCCAGGCCTGGTTCGGCCGGGATTACAACCGCCTGGTCATCAAGGCCGAAGGCGAGGTGGCCCACGGCAAATTGGAAGAGGCCCGGACCGAACTGCTATGGGGGCATGCCATCGCCCCCTTCTGGGATACGCAGCTGGGGGTGCGCTACGACAGCGGCGAAGGCCCCGATCGCAGCTGGCTGACCCTTGGCGTTCAGGGCCTCGCGCCCTATTGGTTCGAAATCGATGCGGCGGCCTATGTCGGCGACAACGGAAGAACCGCACTGCGCCTGGGCGCGGAATACGAATTGCTGCTGACGCAAAAGCTGGTATTGCAGCCGCGCATTGAAGTGAACGCATACGGTAAAAGCGACGTCGAACGCGGCATCGGTTCGGGGCTGTCGCAAGCGCAGGCCGGCCTGCGCTTGCGCTACGAGTTCACGCGGCAGTTTGCGCCGTATATCGGCGTCGAACGGGCCGGCAAATTGGGCAAGACCGCCAGCCTTGCGCGCGCAGACGGCGAAAAGTCCGGGGAAACACGCTGGGTAGCGGGCGTGCGATTCTGGTACTAGTGTCTAGCGGTCTGTCGGAATACGTTTATCCTGATGTAGCGATTAACCCTGGAGACGGCATGATGAATAGAAGAAAATTCCTGGCGCTTGCGGCGGCCATTCCGCTTACCGCAGTTGGCACCTACGCGGTACTCAGAACACCCGCCCGCGCGACGGATTTTTCGTCACCGCTTTTCATCCCCGGTGACGGCGGACCCTTTGGTGTTCTGACGCCGCAGGGTAAATTGGCACTGGTTGCCGAGCGGGGCACGTTCCCGCTGGCGGGGGGTAACACAACCCCTTTTCTCTGGTATCGAACCCAGCATCAAGGCAAGACTTATCAAAATCCCATTCTCAATGTGAGGACGGGTACGCAGCTGTCGGCGACGCTGGATAACGCGCTTGACGAGGGCACCATCCTGCACTGGCACGGTTTGCATCTGCCCGGCAAGATGGACGGCAATCCGCGGGATACCATCGGCCCTGGCGCCCGCTATCACTATGATTTCACCGTCAACAATCGCAGCGGCACCTACTGGTATCACACCCACGCCCATAATTTCACGGCCAAACAGGCGTACTTCGGCCTCGCCAGCTTCTTCATTGTCGAGGACGACGATGAAGTGGCGCTGCGCGAAGCGCTGGACCTGCAACTGGGCGTGACCGATCTGCCGGTGGTGATACAGGACAAGCGCTTAAACCCGGCCGGCGAGTTTGTTTACAGCCCCAACCCGATGGAAAAAATGATGGGGTATCTGGGGGATACGGTGCTTGCCAACCTGACGCCCACCCCGTTCACTGAAATCGGGGCACGCATCTACCGCTTCCGGTTGCTGAACGGCTCGACCGCGCGCATCTACAGGATTGCGTTCGCCAAGGGAGAAAAGCTGCTGCCCTATCATGTCATTGGCAATGACGGCGGACTGCTCGACAAACCCTATCCGGCCAGCGAAGTGTTCCTGGCCCCGGGCGAACGGCTGGACATCCTGCTCGATGCCGGCAAGCTGTCGAAGGGGGACGAGGTTTACCTGCGTAGCCTGGCATTCGATCCGCTCGAAGGCGGCGGCATGATGGGCGGGATGATGGGCATGATGGGTTCAGCCAGTCTGGCCAATGGACACGCTTTCGATATCATGAAACTGGCCGTGACCCGACCTGCGGGCGCTGCCCAGCGGTTGCCCGCGTACTTGTCGCAGGTAAAACCCATCAATACCTCGGGCGCGGCAGTTCGCACGATCAATCTTGAAATGGCGCAGATGCGCTGGCTTATCAATGGCGACACCTATCAGATGGACGCTTTCCCGATCGAAGTGAAGCGCAACACCGTGGAGCTTTGGGACATTCGCAATGCCGATCACAGCATGCCGCATCCCATGCATCTCCACGGCTTCCAGTTTCAGGTGCAGTCCCGCCATAACAGCCCGGCGCAATTGCGCGCGCTCGGCAGCCACGGCAACGGCCGCACGGTGAGCGATCTGGGCTGGAAAGATACCGTGCTGGTGTGGCCGGGTGAAACCGTCCGCATCGCCATCGATTTCTCCCATGATTTCGGCGGCGATCAGTCGTATGTATTCCACTGCCACAACCTCGAACACGAGGACGGCGGGATGATGGTCAACTTTCGCGTGCGTGCGTAACGGATGCCGCCCGATCGCGTTCGGGCGTGCGTGACGAGCCAGTCAACCGGAGTGGGTCTTTTAATAATCATTAAGGGTATTCAAGAATGAAGCGTTTTTTGATGGGTGTGCTGGCCACCTTGGTAGTCGGCGTGGCAATAGGTGCGGCTGTGGTGTATTCCGGCACGTTCGATGTTTCAGCGGACACCCCGCACAGCCCGCTGGTCCATCGACTGATCGAGACGACGCGTGAACGCGCCATCGAACGTCGCGCGCGGGAGGTGGCGGCGCCCGCCAACCTGGCCGACGCGGAACGGGTGCGGCGCGGCGCGGGAAATTACGCCGCCATGTGCATGGAATGCCACCTCGCGCCCGGCCAGGCCAACTCGGAAATCCGCATGGGCCTGTATCCGGCGCCGCCCGACCTGGCCCGGCCCGCCAGCACGCCGGAAAATATCGCGGCGCGCCAGTTCTGGATCATCAAGCACGGCATCAAGGCCACCGGCATGCCGGCCTGGTCCAAGGGCGGAATCGAGGATGAGGCTATCTGGGATATGGTGGCTTTCCTGCAGCAGATGCCCGCACTTACACCCGGGCAGTACCTTGCCCTGGTCGAGTCAAGCGACGGCCATTCGCATGGCGGCATAACCGACATGAAGGATATGCACGGCGAGTCAGGCGGAACCCCGACAGCGCCACCGAAAGCCCGTGGCCATGACAATTCTGACGGCCATGCGCATTGAGTTGAGCCAGCAACAAGCAGGCCATGAATCCGCACCGAGGATGACAAAATTGTCATCTTCGCGTCAGCTTGTTGTGCGGGGCGGCGAACCATACTCGACTGACCCTGCAACGAGGAATCCTGCATGAAACGTTCCATCCTGATCGCCCTGTTTATCGGCAGTGCCGCCCCGGCAGCGTGGGCAGCCGCCGGCACGCCCGTCGTCGACGTCTATAAAAGCCCCACCTGCGGCTGCTGCAACAAATGGGTCGACCACCTCAAGGCCAACGGCTTCGCCGTCAGAAGCCATGACACGCAGAACGTGGCGGCACATAAGGCGCGCCTGGGCGTGCCCGCCGGCTACGACGCCTGCCATACTGCGCAAGTTAACGGCTACCTGGTCGAAGGCCATGTGCCCGCCAGGGAAATCAAGCGCCTGCTCAAGGAAAAGCCGCGCGCCCGCGGCCTGGTTGTTCCGGCCATGCCGATGGGGTCGCCTGGAATGGAAGCGGACGGACGCAAGGATGCATACGACGTTTTTCTCGTGAACCGGGATGGGTCCACACAGACCTACTCCCGTTATTAAAAGGTAATAAAAGGAATGAATATGAAACCGATGGTAACGACACTTGTTCTGGCTATGGGCCTGTCTTTTGGCATGCCGGCATTGGCTGAAGGCTCACATGGCGGACATAGCCATGACGACGCAACCAGCCAGGCTGCGAAGCCTGCCATGAGCGCTATGCTCAGCGACGGGCTGGTAAAGAAAGTGGACAAGGCCCAAGGGAAAGTCACCCTCAGGCATGGTCCGCTGGAAAACCTGGCCATGCCTGGAATGACAATGGTATTTCGCGTTCAGGAAGTCGGCATGCTCGATCAGTTAAAGCCAGGGGACAGCGTCCGTTTTCGCGCTGAAAAAATGAATGGCGCATTGACCGTAACCAGACTCGAAACAGTGAAATAACACGGCCCAAGCCCATTTTCTTGCGGAAGAACCGCCGGGATGCCTGACTTGCGCGCAATCAGCCTGGCGGCGATTTATGGAACGTTTGCCAGCCTTGCATCCGTTGCTGGCGATATCGGTCGCGGCGAGGTGGTCTATAAAGGGACTTGCCTTGCATGCCATGGCAGCGATGGCGGCGGCAGCCTGCCTGGCGTCCCGGATCTGGCTGGCAGGACGGGTCCGCTGTCACAAGCGGATGCCGTCCTGCTCAGGCGGATGACAGCGGGTTTCCAGACGCCCGGCTCTCCTATGGCCATGCCGCCTCGCGGCGGCGATCCCGCGTTGACGGACGCGGACTTGAACGCGGTATTGCAATACATGCGCAAGGAATTTCTACCCGCCCGGTAATTGCGACGTCTTTAAAATAGAGGAGCAAACAGATGGGGTTCAATGCATACATTCTGGGGCTGGTTTGTCTGGGCGGCGGCACTGCGGTCATGGCTGCGCCCACTGCGTACATTCCACTCGGTTCGGCCAACGAGGTGATCGCTGTCGATGCGGCAAGCGGCAAGATCACGCAACGCTATCCCGGAGTGGAAAACCCGCATGGCCTGGTTGCCACGCCGGACGGCGAATACCTGATTGCGGGCAGCATCAGGGAAACCGCCGTCCCTGCAGGCGCCCCGGCAGACACACCCAACAGCAAGCTGTATGTGATTCATCCCGGGCATGGCCATGTGATGGCAGAAATTCCGGTTTCCGGATGGACCCATCACCAGGCGATGACCCCCGACGGGAAATATGTCCTGTCGACGCATCCGACACGGGGCGGCATCAGTGCGGTCGACTTCGTCGGCAACAAGGTTTTCAAGACCATCAAAACCGGGCCGGCGCCCAATTACACGCTGGTTACGAAGGACGGAAAGCACGCTTACGTGAGCAACAGCGGCAACGGCACCCTCAGCGAGATCGATCTGGGCACCTGGGCTGTGGTGCGATCGCTGGAGGCCGGGCCGTCGCCCGAGCATCTGGTTTTTTCTGCGGATGAGAAAACCCTCTATGTGGCCAATGATCGGGCCGGAACCGTTTCCGCCGTATCGGTCAGGGAAGGAAAAGTCGTAACGACGTACAAAATCGGCCAGCGTTTGCACGGCCTGGACATCGGCGACGACGGAAAAACACTTTTTGTCAGCAGCCGTTCGGATAACAAACTGGTGGCGCTGGACACCCGGGCCGGCACACAGCGCGTGCTGACGCTTTCCCCCGATCCCTATCATCTCGACAAGATTCCAGGCACCGGAAAAATCTACGTCTCCAGCAGCAGGGAACCCAAAATCTGGGTCATCGACCAGAAGACGTTTACGGTGACCGGAACGATCCAGCTTCCGGCGGGAGAAGGCCATCAGATCGCGGTGATCAGGTAGCGCGATCGCATCGGCACCCCGTCAACCGGGACGATGGCCTGGAACAGGCAACAGGAGTGGGATTGGCTGGCCGTGCCTCGTCCAGCGATCCACCAACGAACAGAGGCAGGCACGGGAGAACGCACATGATGGGCGGTTATGGTTACGGCATGGCAGGCGGCTTCGGCTGGATATTCATGATCTTGTGGTGGGTGCTTATCGTCGTCGGCATTGTTGCGCTGGTGAAATGGGTGGGCGCGCCTTCCGATGCGGGTGGCCGGAGCGACGGCAAGGCACTGGACATCCTCAAGGAACGGTATGCGCGCGGCGACATCGACGATCAGGAATTCCAGAAGCGCAAGCGCGATTTGACGCAGTAATCAGTCGCCCGTGCGGCATTCGTGCCGCACGGGCATCGGTGGGTGTCGAGAGAAAGGTCAAGCGATGAATCGGAAGAACGGATTCTGGATCGCCCTATGGGCAACGCTCATTGTCGTGACGGGATTCCTCGCCTTTGGCGCGGGATCGGGCGGCATGGGCTACGGGCCGTGGCAGGGCTGGGGCCGGATGGGCGGCTGGGACAACAGCCATCGCCTGGACGGCAGTTTCGGCGGCTACGCCACGGGGCGGGGCATGACGGGGGGCACGGCGCACGGCCAGGGTTGGGGCATGGACATGCCTTACGCGATGATGGGCCAGGATGGCATGGGGGGGATGGGCGCAGGCATGGGATTCGGCATGCCGGGTGGCGGTTTCGCCATGATGCCCTGGCAGCTGCCCAGGCTGACGCCGGAGCAGGAACAAAAAATCAGCCCGTTGTGGCGCGATTCGGCGGAACGCAATTTCAGCCTGATGCAGCAGCGTCGGGAAGCGCAGGCCCGGCTAAGCGGTTTGTATGCAACCGGGAAGCGCGACTGGAACGCGATCCGCGCCGCCTCGCAGCAAGTATTCGAACTTCAGCGCCGGCAACACGATGCGGCCATCGACCTGCAGCAAAAAATCGATGGCTTGCTGACCGATAGCCAGCGCCAGGACCTGGCGCGAGCCTGGCACGGTTATGGATGGATGGGCGCGTCGCCCTGATCAGGCCTGGTTGAGGCAGCCGGGACGCAGACGTGCCCGCGCTGCCCGGGGCGGACCTTGCCGGATGCGGCCCAGCGGCTCGCGCCGGCCTGATGTCCGCGCAGACCGGCATGGCGTCCAGACGTAAAAGCGAAGGGAACGGTTATGGCGACGGATCCGGTATGCGGCATGACGGTGGACGAACGCGCGGCGGCGGGCAGCGTCGTGCATGCCGGCCAGACCTGGTATTTCTGCTCGCCCCGTTGCCAGCATGAATTCGAAGCCCATCCGGATCACTACGCTGCTGGCGGCAACGCCGCAACGCAGGCGCCGCATAGCCACGGTCATGGTCATGAGCCGTCCGCATCGCCCGCGCCGAAAACCGGCAAGGCCATGGCCAAGGACCCCATTTGCGGCATGATGGTGGACAAGGCGACTGCCCTGAAATCGGAGCGCGGCGGCCGCGCCTACTACTTCTGCAGCGTCGGCTGCCAGCGCACGTTCGAGTCGCCCGAGCAGGAGCTCAAGTCGATGAAGACGCGGGTGATGATCGCGCTCACCGGCGTGCTGGTGCTCGCCATGCTGCGCGCCGGGGCATTCCTGGCGCTGGCCACCGGCGCCACCCTCGTCAGCTGGGCGCCGGTTGCGGCGCTGCCGTGGTTCACCTGGGGCATGTGGCTGTTTATCCTGGTGACGCCGGTGCAGTTCATCGGCGGCTGGAGCTTTTACAGGGGCGCCTGGCAGGCCGTCCGCACGCGCTCCATCAACATGGATTTCCTGATCGCGATGGGCACTTCGGTCGCTTATTTCTACAGCGTGGCGGTGGTGTTTTTCCCCGAAGTGTTGCCGGTCGCGGTCGATGAGCGCGCGGTGTATTTCGAAGTCTCCGCCGTCATCATCGCCTTCGTGCTGCTGGGCAAATACATGGAGGAGATCATCAAGAAACGCTCCTCGGCGGCGGTGAGGAAGCTGCTCGACCTCCGCCCCGCCGTCGCCCGTGTGATCCGCGAAGGCGTCGAAATGGAGGTGCCGGCCGAGTCGGTGATGGTGGACGAGACCGTGGTGGTGCGGCCCGGCGAGAAAATTCCCACTGACGGCCAGGTCACGGAAGGCGCCTCCTCGGTGGACGAATCCATGCTCACCGGCGAATCCATGCCGGTGGAAAAGACAGTGGGCGCCGCGGTGATCGGCGGCACGCTCAACCGCACCGGCCTGTTCCGCTTCAAGGCGACGCGGGTCGGGGCCGAGACGGCATTGGCCCAGATCATCAGGCTGGTGGAAGACGCCCAGGCCAGCACCGCAACCGTGCAGCGCCTCGCCGACAAGGTGACCGCGTATTTCGTTCCGGCGGTGGTGGCGGTGGCGCTGCTGGCCTTTTTCGGCTGGTGGACGGCAGGCAATTTCCCGCAGGGATTGCTTGCCTTCATCGCCGTGCTCATCATCGCCTGCCCCTGCGCGCTCGGCATCGCCACCCCGGCGGCGCTGATGGTGGGCGTGGGCAAGGGGGCCGAAGCCGGCATCCTGATCCGCGGCGCCGACGTGCTGGAACGTGCGGAAAAGCTCACCACCGTGGTGTTCGACAAGACCGGCACCCTGACCCGCGGCGAACCCAGGGTCACCGATATCGTTGCGTTCGGCACGGCATCCGAAGAAGACATCCTGCGCCTCGCCGCCGCGGTCGAGGCCGGTTCCGAGCATCCCCTCGGCGAAGCGATCGTACGCGCCGCGCAACAGCGCGAACTCGTGCTGCCGAAGGTGACAGGTTTTGAAGCGATTCCTGGCCACGGCATTCGCGGCCAAGCCGAGGGTCGGCAGGTGCTGATGGGCAACCGCCGTCTGTTCGCGCGCGAGCACATCGATGTCTCCGCCGCCGAAGCCGACATGATCCGGCTGGAAGTGGAGGGCAAAACCGCCATGCTGGTGGGCGGCGACGGCGCGCTTGCGGGCATCATCGCCGTCGCCGACACCCTGAAGCCGGAGGCGCAGGCGGCGGTGTCCGCACTGCAGCAAGCAGGCATCGAGGTGATACTGCTGACCGGCGACAACCCGCGCACCGCGCACGCCATCGCCGCGCAACTCGGCATCGCGCAGGTGATCGCGGAAGTGCTGCCGGGCGACAAGGCGCGCATTATTCAGGACTTGCAGCAACAAGGTAAGGCAGTCGCCATGGTGGGCGACGGCGTCAACGAC
This sequence comes from Hydrogenophilales bacterium 17-61-9, assembly GCA_002256785.1. Classification (GTDB taxonomy): domain Bacteria; phylum Pseudomonadota; class Gammaproteobacteria; order Burkholderiales; family Thiobacillaceae; genus Thiobacillus. The sequence continues at coordinate 713 of NCIF01000050.1, read as the reverse complement.
GCCCCGGCGCTGGCGGTGGCCGACATCGGCATCGCCATCGGCTCAGGTTCCGACGTGGCCAAGGAAACCGGCGGCATCGTCCTGATCAAGGACGACGTGCGCGACGTGGTCACGGCCATCCGGCTGTCGCGCGCCACCATGCGCAAGATCAAGCAGAACCTGTTCTGGGCCTTCATCTACAACAGCGTCGGCATCCCGGTGGCGGCCCTGGGCTTGTTGAATCCGATCATCGCGGCCGCGGCGATGGCCTTGAGTTCGCTCTCGGTGATCGTGAATTCGGCGCTGCTCAAGCGCGCGAAACTGGCGCAGGGGACGGCATGATGAATCGAAGGCAAGGGTCGGCGAGCCGGCATTCTGGCGTTCTGGACTGCAATCAAACCTGAGGAGAAAACATCATGAAAGCCAGTCAACTTGACATCCTGTTTCGCGCAGTCGTGCTCGGTATCGCCGCCTTGACGGCGAGCGCCGCGTCCGCGGCCGATACCGCCACGCACAAGGTGGTGCACGGCGTGGCCATTTATCTCGGCGTGCTGCCGGCCGAGATGATTCTGGGGCACCCCAAACCCCACCCCGAAGCGGAAATGCACGGCGGCGTGCCGGCCGGACAACATCAGCAGCATGTTATGGTGGCGCTGTTCGATCAGGCCAGCGGCAAGCGCATCAGCGGCGCCAAGGTGAGTGCGCGGGTGCATGAAATCAATCTGGCGGGCGCC
>NCIF01000049.1 GCA_002256785.1 Hydrogenophilales bacterium 17-61-9 | reverse complement strand
CAGACCGTCGTTGACTGTCTGATTCAGGCGTATTTCCGCCCGGCTCTCATCGCCGCCCACCGACACGTAGTACTGCTCCGCATCGATCACGCGCCATTTGATGAATGAGTCCACCAATACGTTTTTCTTTTCCGAGGTAATGAAACGCTCAGGGTCGCCCGCGTCCAGCGTCAGAATGCGCGTATCGAAATAACGTACGTTTTGCACCATCGGCAGCTTGAAATACAGGCCGGGGGTTTTCTTCACCGACACCACTTCCCCGAGCTGGAATACCAGCGCATTCTGCCGCTGATCGACCGTGTACATGCTGCTGCTCAGCACCACCAGCGCGATCAGCAGAATGACCAGTAACGATCCGATACTTTTATTCATGGCCGATCCTCCCGATCACGGTTGCGGAAGGCATCGCGCGAGCGCGTTTCGGCAGACCCCGGCGTTGCCGCGACCGGCGGCTGCGCCAGCACGTCCGGCGCGCCGCTATAGGGCTGGCTGACAATTTGCTGCAATTTGTCGAGCGGCAGATAGAGCAGGCTGTTGCCGCCTTTCTGATCCACCAATATTTTGCTGGTGTTGTTCATCACGGTCTGCATGGTGTCGAGATAGAGTCGCTGGCGCGTAACCTGCGGCGCCTTCTGGTATTCGGTAAAAATCTGCGTAAAGCGGCTGGCCTCGCCCTCGGCATTGGCGATCACCGACAGCTTGTAGCCCTCGGCTTCTTCCTTCAGTCGCGACGCCAAACCACGCGCACGCGGCACCACGTCGTTGAAGTAGGCCTCGGCTTCGTTCTTCAGGCGTTCGCGGTCCTGGCCTGCCTTCACCGCATCGTCGAACGCAGCCTGCACCTGTTCGGGCGGCTGGATATTCTGCAGCGTCACCTGGCTGATGCTGATACCGCTCTTGTAGCGATCGAGAATCTGCTGCATCAACGCCTTGGCGCGCGCAGCGATGTCGGCGCGACCTTCATACAATACGAAGTTCATCTTGTTCTTGCCGACGATTTCGCGCATCGCGGTTTCGGCCACCTGCAAGACCATATCTTCCGGCGAGCGGTTCACAAACAGGAATTCCTTGGGGTCTTTCAGGATGTACTGCACCGCGAATTGCAGATCGATGATGTTTTCGTCATCCGTCAGCATCAGCGACTCTTTCAGCACCTTGCTCTTGACGTTGGTGCGGTAGCCGATCTCAACCGTGCGCACCTGATCGACGTTGACGACTTCACGCGCCTCGACCGGCCACGGCAGATGCCAGCGCGGGCCGGGTTCGGTGGTTTCGACATACTTCCCGAAGCGCAGCACGACACCGCGCTCGCCCGTGTTGACGATGTAGAACCCGCTTGCCGCCCATACCAGCACCAGGGCGCCGATCAGCAGGCCGACCAGATTGCCGCCACCCGGCAAACCGCCCGCGGAGAACCCCTCGCCGCCATCGTTGCCGCCGCCGCCCTTGCCGCCGAACAAGCCATTGAGGCGCTCGTTGAGGCGTTTCCAGAGCTCGTCCAGATCGGGTGGGCCGCTATTCTTGCGGTTGTCTTTGTTACCCCATTGCGGGTCATTCCAGGCCATATTGTCAGGTCACACAGAGAGAGTGGAAGGAGATTTCGTTATTCCCGTCGCGGTTGGCGACAAGTATTTCCGACAGGGCTTCACGTAAAAGTTCAAGCCCCGCGCCAGTTTGCGCGGACAAATATACACTTTGCAGTCTACCATATTCATCGCGCCCCAATCCCGGCGCAACGCCTGTCAAATCAAGCTTGTTATAGATGCGAAGCTGTGGCACGGCGTCTGCCCCGATCTCGGTCAGCACCTTTTCTACCGCCCCGATCTGGCGCTCGCGCCCCGGGCTGGAGGAATCAATCACGTGCAATACCAGATCGGCTTCGGCTGTGGCCTCCAGCGTAGCGCGAAAAGCGGCCACCAGATCGTGCGGCAGGTTGGTGATAAAGCCGACCGTATCCGACAACACCGCTTCTCCGCCCATCCATTCTCCCCGGCGCGGCAGGAAAATTTTGCGGGTGGTGGTATCCAGCGTGGCAAACAGCTGGTCGGCCGCATACGCGCCGGCGCGCGTCAGGGCATTGAACAGGGTGGACTTGCCGGCATTGGTGTAACCCACCAGCGCCACCGACAAGACATTCTGCCGCCCGCGCGAGCGCCGCTGGGTGCGGCGCTGCTTGCCCAGCCTGGCAAGCCGCTCGCGCAGCGCCTTGACCCGCACGCCAATCAGGCGGCGGTCGGTTTCCAGTTGCTTCTCGCCGGGACCGCGCATGCCGACGCCGCCGCGCTGGCGCTCAAGGTGGGTCCAGCCGCGCACCAGCCGGGTCGACAGATGCTGCAACTGCGCCAGCTCGACCTGCAACTTGCCTTCGGCGCTCTGCGCACGGCGGGCAAAAATATCCAGAATCAGGCTGGTGCGATCGATCACCCGGCACTGCAGGCGGCGTTCCAGGTTGCGCTCCTGCGCCGGCGACAGCTCGTGATTGAAAATAACCACTTCGGCTTCGGTGGCCGCGACCAGCGCAGCAATCTCATCCGCCTTGCCGCTGCCGGCAAACAGCGCGGCGTCGGGGCGGCTGCGCTTGCCCTGCACCTCGCCCAGAATGTCGAGCCCGGCGCCTTTCGACAAAAGACGCAGTTCGGCCACGCTTTCAGCAAAGTCCGGCGTGCCGAAATCCAGCGCCGCCAGAATGACGCGCTCGCCCCTTTCGTGGCGGTCAAGCAAGCGGGTTCCCCCATGCGCCGGGCTGCTGGCGTCGGGCGCCTGGATAGCGGACACCCCTCTCCGCGCCGCAGCCCAAACGGCATACGGGTGGGGCAAGCACGGTTGTTTCAGGGGGAAGGCTATTCAAGGGGGACTCGGAGATGACGGCTTGGGACTCAGTCAGCCCTCTATTCTAGTTCAAGCTCGCGCCCGGGCCACCCTTCCCGCCTACAGCGGCGCATCCAGCGCCACCGCCCGCAAACGCTCGGCGGCCTGTTCCGGATTGACCGTATTGACGAACAAGCCCGAACCCAGCTCGAACCCGGTCGGAATCGAAGTGCGCGGACAGATTTCCAGATGCCAGTGGTAACTCGCGGCGTACGCGCCGTGGCTTGAGTCCATGCCGCCATGCGGCACGGAGTGCAGGAAGAAGTTGTACTGCGCGCCGCCGATGACGGCATCCAGCCGTGCCATGGTGCGCTTCATCACCCGCGCCAGATCGGCCCGGTCGGCGTCGGCCATATCGGCAAAATCGGCCTGGTGCGCCAGCGGCAGGATATGCACCTCCCATTCGTAGCGGCTGGCAAAGGGCTTGATGGCGATGAATTTTTCGCCGCGCTCGACCACGTACTGGCCGACGTTGATCTTGCGCCGCACCGCGCCAGAGTTGCGGTCGTAAATCGTCGCCTCGAAGGTCAGCGCCTCGTCGATCAGCGCGCAGAAGATGCAGTGGTGGTGCTTGGCGTAATGCGCGGCGCTGTTCTTCACTTCGGCATCGACGTTTTCCGGCACCACCGGCATCGCGATCACCTGGCTGTGGGTATGCGGAATCGAGGCGCCGGCCGCCGGTCCGAAGTTCTTGAAAATCAGCACGTACTTCAGCCGCTCGTCCGACGCGAACAGCTGCCGCATGCGGGTCTGATACACGCCGAACAGGGCAGCCAGATGGCTTTCCGCCATCTCGTGTATGGCGATGCCGTGTTCATGATGGTCGATGATGACTTCGTGCCGGCCGTAACCGTCGATGGTCTGCTGCAGGCCGAAGGTGAAACTGGCCTGCGAGCGGTCGTCGCCCAGCACCGGGTATAAATTTTCGACCATGCGGATAGCCCAGTCGCCCGCCGCAGGCCAGGCCATGATCAGCGGCGGCGTCTTGTGTTCGTTGCCGCGGCAGAACGGACAGGTCTCGACATGCTTGCGGGTATCGCGCGGCGCCAGTTCCTCGGCCTTTTTCGGGCGCATGCTGCGCGCGGTGGCCACCAGCACCGACTCGCCCGGCACAATGGGATTGGTGCGAATTTCGCGAATTTCATTCGATTCGGGGGGGGTCGGATCCGACATTCGGCTGCTCCTTTGAGCGCAAGCTTAAATCAGCCTGACCTCACTGTCGGTTCATAATATTTATGCCCCCTGCTACGCAATTTATCCTCGCCAGCGCCAGGGCCTTACGTTGACGAAGTCCGGCCCGACGCCGACAATCGCATTCCTTTGCTGCACTTCCGGAGCCCATTCCCATGGATATCGATAAAACCCTGCAAGAAGAACAGCGCATCATGCGCATGATGCGTAAAACGCTCACGTCCATCGTGCGCGACACCGCACCGCGCGACGGCAACCCCAGTCCGTTGACCGAAGCTACGGTGCTCAACATCAAGGACTGTCTGGTGGTGATTTCCAACCGCGAAGCCGAACTCGCCCAGTTGACCGGGCGCACCCTGGAAGAGCGTCCGCACTTTACCGACGAGACACCCAATTCCCACGCGGTCAAGATCAGCAGTATTCCGAAGAAAACACACTAATGCATTTAATGCATTTGCAACGCGCACTGCAGCACTGAACCCGTCATGCCGCAAGCCAGCAGTCTGTTTACCGATATCGAATCCCGTGTCGTCGGCACCTCGGCGGTGGTGATCTATTCGCCTTCCGGCAAAAAACGCCAGCGTTTTCCGGAAGGCGTGGTGGAAGTCTACGCCAGCGAAGCCGACGCGCTGGCGCACGCCGATCCGGCGAAGAGCCGCCACGCCGCCATTGCCAGCGGCCCGTCGCGTTCGTCCGAAGGTTTCAGACTGTTTTATCTAGTGCGCTGGCTCGACTGAGCGTGGTTGTTGCCGATTTATCGGCTTTACAACCACGGCCTACCCCTTGCGGGTGGAGCGTGGTTGTTGCCGCTTTAGCGGCTTACAACCACGGCCTGCCCCTCGCGGATGGAGCGGAACCACGCCGATTGACGCCTCTTCGGCGTATTCAGCTTGCGCCGTGAACCTTGCGCCGTACCCGCTTCTTGCGCCGCATCCGCGTCGCCTCGCTCTCTGAAAGCGGGCCACGCGTTTTGCCTTCGTACGGGTTTTTGCCGGTGTCTTCCTTGACCTGAATGCGCAGCGGCGTGCCCTGCAGCTTGAACGCCTTGCGGAAACTGTTTTCAAGATAGCGTTTGTAATCGTCCCGCAGCCCCTCCAGCGCATTGCCGTGCAGCACGATCACCGGCGGATTCTTGCCGCCCTGGTGCGCATAGCGCGGCTTGGGCCGGAACAGGCCGCTCTTGGGCGGCGCATGCTGCTCCACCGCCATTTCCAGCACGCGCGTGAGCTTGGGGGTCGTCATCTTGATGAACGCAGCGGCATGGGCGGCCTCAACGTCCTTCAACAGGTTTTCCAGGCCCTTGCCCTTCAGCGCCGAAATGTAGTTGAAGCGGGCGAACTCGAGAAAGGCCAGCTTGCGTCCGATGTCGCGTTTCACATCGTCGCGCTGCTCGGGCGCAAGGCCGTCCCACTTGTTGACCGCCACCACCAGCGCGCGTCCGGTTTCCAGCACGAAACCCGCCAGGTGGGCATCCTGCTCGGAGATATTTTCGCGCGCGTCGAGCACCAGCACCACCACGTTGGCGTCTTCGATCGCCTGCAGGGTCTTGATGACGGAGAACTTCTCGAAGGTTTCAAACACCTTGCCGCGACGCCGCACCCCGGCGGTGTCGATCAGGACGTAGGGTTTGCTGTCGCGCTCGAACTCGACATAAATCGAATCGCGCGTGGTGCCCGGCTGGTCGAACGCAATGACGCGCTCCTCGCCCACCAGGGCGTTGACCAGCGTCGATTTGCCGACGTTGGGACGCCCGACCAGCGCGATCTTGGGGATGCCGAAATCGTCTGTTTTCTCTTCTTCATCGGAAAACGGCGCCAGCGCTTCGGCCACCAGATCGGATATGCCGTCGCCGTGCGCGCTGGAAATGGCCAGCGGTTCGCCCAATGCCAGTTCGTGGAATTCGGCGGTAACCACCCCGGGGTTCATGCCTTCGGCTTTGTTGACCGCCAGAAACACCGGGCACGACGCGCGGCGCAGCCGGTCGGCGATGACCTTGTCCTGTAGCGTGAGTCCGGCTCGCGCATCGACCAGGAAAATAACCGCGTCGGCCTCGTCGATGGCCTGCAGCGTCTGGCGCGCCATTTCGGCCATGATGCCTTCCGTGGCGACAGGTTCGAGGCCGCCGGTGTCGACCACCAGATAGGGTTTCTCGCCCAGGCGTCCGCGCCCGTAATGACGGTCGCGCGTCATCCCGGGCATGTCGTGCACCAGCGCATCGCGCGTGCCGGTCAGGCGGTTGAATAAAGTCGACTTGCCGACGTTCGGGCGTCCGACAAGTACCAGGGTGGGGAGCATGCTTATCCTTGCATCACGCCGGCACAGACGGCGCGTTATGTTTATTTGAGTTTGAAAGCGACAACATTGCCTTTGGCCGTCTGCACCGCAAAGCCCGGCCCGATATCGACCGGCGCCGTGCGCACGCTGCTGTCGACCCTGGCGCGCGCGACAAAGCTGCCGTCGTCCGCCGACAGCACATGCACGACGCCTTCGCCATCGGCCACCACCACCCAGGCGCCCAGCGCCAGCGGTGCGGTGACCTGGCGGCGCGCCAGCTTGTCCTGCCGCCAGCCGGCACGGCCGCTGGTTTTATCGTAGGCGGTCACGGCATCCTTGTCGTCGGTCACGTAGACATTGCGTTCGTCCATCGCCAGGCCGCTGTTGCTGGAGGTGTCGCGCGCCCACTGCAGCGAGCCGTTGCGACGGTCGAAACAGGCCACGCGTCCCTGGTAGGCCACGGCGCACACCTGCGTCTCATCCACCACCGGATTGCCCATCACGTCGGCCACCCGCTCGAGCTCGGTCGCGCCGCGCGGCAGCGCCACGGTGGCTTCCCACAACTGCGCGCCGTTGGCCGGGTTCAGCGCAACCAGCTTGCCGCCGGGAAATCCGGCGTACAACACGTTGTCGGCAACCACCATCCCGCCCGAGCCGCGCAGGCTCAGAGCCGGCAGATTGCGGGTGTACAGCCATTTCTTGCTGCCATCTTCCACCGCCAGGCCATGCACGTTGCCATCACCGGTGCGGGCGATCACGATTCCCGCGGTAGCCAGCAACTGGCCCGTCACTTCGCTGGTGAGCGCGACTTTCCAGCGCGGCTGGCCAGTGGCCAGATCAAGCGCCAGCATGTCGCCCTTGCCGCCGCCCGCCAGCGCCAGGCCCTGGCCTGCGCCGGCGCCGGCGGACAGCTTCACGCCGGTGTCGGTTTTCCAGATCAGATTGCCGTTGGCAACCGCAATGCGCACCACCCGGTCGCCGCCAGCTGCCAGCACAGCCTCGCCCTCAACCTGGGGACGCAACAGATAACCGCCCGCGTCGCCCGTCTCGCCTTTCCAGGCTTCGGCCAGATTGACGGTCGGTTTGAAGTCAACCAGTTCGGCCGGCCTGGCCTTGGCGGGCCCGGCGCCAAACCAGCCTCCCACCGTGCTGCAGCCGGACAGGGCCAGCGCCAGACCCAATGCCATCAGACGCATCTTCACTTGATCTCCCCTCCCAGCGCATCGAGTTTCAACTCGACGATGTTGCGATACGGGTTGTTTTCCTTCATTGCTCCGAACGCGGCCTGGTAGGCGGCGCGCGCTTCCGCCTGCTTGCCTTGTGCCAGCAGCACATCGCCCTTCAGGTCGTTGAAACGCGGCGCAAAGGCGTCGCTATGGGTACCGGACAAGGTTTTTTGCGCGGCCTCGTATTGCTTCTGGTCAAGCTGCACCCCGGCCAGCCGCAGGCGCGCCAGATCCTTGATAGCCGGCTCCTTGCTGTTGGCCGCCGCCCACTCCAGCTGGGCCTGGGCGCTTTTCATGTCCTTGCCCGTCACATTGAGCCTGGCCAGCAACAACGCCGCCCGCGGCGCATAAGCCGTGCCCTTGTACTGATCGATCAACATCCCCCCGGCTTCCCGTGCGCCCTTGGCATCGTTGGCTGCCAGCGACTGGGTCAGCTTTTCGTATACGGTGGCGGCTTCCAGCGTTTGCGTCAGCGTGTGGTTCTGCCAGTAGCGCCAGCCTGCTGCCGCGGCAATCGCCACGGCCAGACCGAGCATCGCCAGGCTACCCCAGCGTTTCCACCAGGCTTTCAGTTCGTCCAGCCGTTCCTGCTCGTCGAGATCGTAGGTTGCCATCGTGCTATGCCTTTTAAGTTGATGCTTTTTGTAGAAATTCGATCGCCCGCGCCACTTCGACGCGGGTCTGTCCGGCCGCGCCGCGCAAGGGCTTCAGCGTCACCTGCTGCGCGGCGGCTTCATCGTCGCCGATGATCACCGCGAACCGCGCACGGCTGGCGTCGGCTTTTTTCATTTGCGACTTGAAGCTGCCGCCGCCGCAATGCAGCACCGCAGCCAGGCCCGCGTCGCGCAACGCGCTCGCCACGCGCCAGGCGAAGGCTTGCGCCGCATCGCCCGCATGGACGATATACGCGTCCGGCACCGGTGTGGCAAGTTGAGCGCTGCCCAGTTCCATCAAGGACAACAAGCGCTCGATGCCCATGGCAAAACCTGCAGCCGGCGCCGGTTTGCCGCCGAGCTGTTCGATCAGGCCATCGTAGCGACCGCCTGCACACACTGTACCCTGCGCGCCGAGCTGGTCGGTGACCCACTCGAATACGGTGCGATTGTAATAGTCGAGCCCGCGCACCAGACGCGGATTGATCTCGAACGCAATGCCGTTTGCGCGCAGCAGACCTTGCAGCGCATCGAAATGTGCCCGCGCCGCGTCGTCCAGTTCGTCCGCCAGTTGGGGCGCCGCATCGTTGAGCGCCTGCATCGCGGGGTTTTTGCTGTCGAGGATACGCAGCGGATTGCTGTGCAGCCGCCGTTTCGAATCTTCGTCAAGCGCGTCCCGATGCGCCTCGAAATACGCAATCAGCCTGGCGCGGTGGCGGTGCCGCGATTCGGCATCGCCCAGCGTGTTGAGCTGCAGCGTCGGCGCGATGCCGAGCGCCCGCCACAGGTCGGCGCACATCACGATCAGCTCGGCGTCGACGTCCGGCCCGGCGAACCCGAGCGCCTCGACCCCCACTTGGTGAAACTGCCGGTAGCGGCCTTTTTGCGGGCGCTCGTGGCGGAACATCGGCCCCGTGTACCACAGCCGCTTGCCGCCGTCGTACAGCAGATTGTGCTGGATCACCGCGCGCACCGACGATGCCGTGCCTTCGGGACGCAGCGCCAGCGATTCGCCGTTCAGTTCGTCGACAAAGGTGTACATCTCCTTTTCGACGATGTCGGTCACTTCGCCGATGGCGCGCTTGAACAGGCCGGTGTGCTCGAGTATCGGCGTGCGCATCTCGCGGTAGCCGTAGCGCCGCAGCCAGTCGCGCACGATCGCCTCGAACGCCTGCCAGGTGTCGGTGACCTCGGGCAGGCAGTCGTTCATGCCGCGCACGGATTGAATGTTGTTGCTCATAAATTAATCAAGGGAAATACGCATCACGCAGCGCCGTAATGGCTGCGCACATAGTCTTCAACAATCGCCTGGAACTCCACGGCTATCCTGTCGCCTTTCAGCGTCACGGTTTTTTCTCCGTCGACATACACCGGCGCCACCGGCACTTCGCCGGTGCCGGGCAGCGAGATGCCGATGTTGGCGTGCCTGGATTCGCCGGGGCCGTTGACCACGCAGCCCATCACCGCCACCTGCATGGACTCGACGCCGGCGTACTGATCGCGCCAGAGCGGCATCTGGTTGCGCAGATAGGTTTCAATGTCCTGCGCCAGTTCCTGGAACACGGTCGAGGTGGTGCGGCCGCAACCGGGGCAGGCGGTGACCTGCGGCGTAAAGGCGCGCAAGCCCAGCGACTGCAGGATTTCCTGGCCGACGCGGACTTCCTGGGTGCGGTCGCCACCGGGTTCGGGCGTCAGCGAAATGCGGATGGTGTCGCCGATGCCTTCCTGCAGCAACACGGCCAACGCGGCGGCCGAGGCGACGATGCCCTTGCTGCCCATGCCGGCCTCGGTCAGCCCCAGATGCAGCGGATAGTCGCATTGCGCGGAGAGGTCGCGGTATACCGCGATCAGATCCTGGACCCGGCTCATCTTGCACGACAACACAATTTTGTTGCCGCCCAGCCCCAGCGCTTCGGCCTTGTGGGCGGATTCGAGCGCGGACGCAACCATCGCACGGCGCATCACCACCTCGGGGTCTTCCGGCTGCGCCAGGCGGCCGTTTTCGTCCATCATGCGCGCCGCCAGCGTCGGGTCGAGGCTGCCCCAATTGACGCCGATGCGCACCGGTTTGTCGTAGCGGCAGGCCACGTCGATCAGGGTTGCAAACTGCTCGTCGCGCTTGTTGCCGCGACCGAGATTGCCGGGATTGATGCGCAGCTTGGCCAGGGCTTCGGCACACTCCGGCACCTGCGTCAGCAGCTTGTGGCCGTTGTAATGAAAATCCCCAACCAGCGGCACCCGGCAACCCAGCACGTCAAGACGTTCCCGGATGCGCGGCACCGCGGCGGCGGCTTCCAGCGTGTTGACGGTGATCCGCACCAGCTCCGAGCCGGCCTCGGCGAGCGCCTGCACCTGGCGCACGGTGGCCGTGATATCAACCGTATCGGTATTGGTCATCGACTGCACCACCACCGGCGCATCGCCCCCTACCAGCACATGACCCACCTGCACCTGGCGGGTGGGACGACGAACAATATGAGCCATTATTCTTCCAGGGTGAAACGGGCAACCGTCGCGGAAATAAAGGGGTTCAGGTCGACCGGACGGCCGTTATACGTCATGCGCGCCTGGGCTGCATTGCCGATCAGGATGTCAAACGGCGGCTGACCCTGGATATGCGCACTGCTGCCCGCGGGGTTCAACTGGCGATGCAATGTGCGTCCACTGGCATCCTTGATCTCAACCCAGGACTCCTCGCCAAACTCCAGCTGCAGCTGGCTGCGGGCAGCCGCCGGCGCGGCCGCTTCAACGGCGGCCTCGGCGCCAACCGCCGCCGCTGCATCCACGGGGTTCGGCACAACAGGCGTGACCGCCGGGGCGGGCGGCGATACGGGCTTTGCGGCAATGACGGCGTGCGGCGTTTCGCCCGCATCGCTGTTCAGCCACCAATACAGCGAGATCGGCACGGCCACGACCATCAGCACGCCCAGCATGAACAGAATCAGCCAGGGCGAGGTCAGCCAGGAACTCGGCATGGGCGGCTCGGCGGATGCTACGGGAGCCGGCTCGGCGGGTGCGCCTTCCATGCGCGCCAGCAGTGCCTCCGGCTGCAAACCCATCAGACGCGCGTAATTACGCACAAACCCCCGGGCAAACACCGGCTGGCCGAGACTCTCAAAATCATCCGCTTCCATCGCTGCGACTTGACGATGCATCAAGCGCAAGCGCATGGCGACATCTTCCAGCGTGATATTCTGCGCCTCGCGCGCATCCCGCAAAATCTGCCCGACAGAGACTTCCACGCCTTCAATCATTCGTATTGCCCTGACAGCAACTGCCGCGCCTCACTCGAATCGGGAAAGCGCTTGCGCAATTGGAGTCCGTACGCCGCTTCCTGCGCGCGGTCGCCCAGCTTGCGCTCCAGCCTCACGCCCAGCCACAGGCTCTCTGCCGTGGGCGGCGCCAATTCGGAATGCCGGCCCAGATAACGCTGCGTTTCCGACAGGCGGTTTTGGCGAAAATACAGGCCGGCCATTTTCAAAATGGTGTGGGCATTGTCCGGCTGCAACTTGAGCGATTTGATCAGATTGGCTTCTGCCAGCGCGAGGTCGCCCTTTTTCTCGGCACACAGCCCGGCATTGGACATGGCCTGCTCGGGACTTGCGTACAGCGGGTTATGAATGGCGGCGCTGAACTGATCCAGACCCTCGTCATATCGACCCCGAGCGCACAGAAACCTGCCGAAATCATTACGCGACCCGGAATCGTTTCGATCCAGCGTAATGGCGCGACGGAAATTTTCTTCGGCCAGCTTATCCTCGGCCAGCTCCATGTAGATCAAGCCATAAATGTTGTAGGCCGGGCCGAACTGGTTATCGGCGGTAATCGCCTTGCGCAGTTCATCCAGCGCAACCTTGTATTGCCCACGCGTGAAATAGGCCGCCGCAAGGTCGGTAAATGCACGTGCGCGCTGACGGCTTTCGCTATCGACCTGCGAGCCGGCGACCCCTTCCCCGCCCCCCATTGGCGGCGCCACACAGCCTGCCAGCAGCACCATGGCTGCCAATATGCCCATCCATTTTTTCACGCCGCCTCCTTGTTCATTCGTTTGATGACCCGACCGCTTTTGTCCGCCACCTTGCCAGCCAGCTGTCCGCAAGCCGCATCGATGTCGTCGCCGCGCGTCTTGCGCGTGGTGACGACATAACCTGCGTCCTGAAGAATCTGTCGAAACACGCGCATCGGTTCCGCATGCGGCTTGTCATACCCGGAATCCGGGAACGGATTGAACGGAATCAGGTTGAACTTGCACGGCACATCGCGCGTCAGTTCGATCAGCTGGCGCGCATGTTCGGGCTGGTCGTTCACGCCGGCCAGCATCACGTATTCGAAAGTGATGAAATCGCGCGGCGCATGCACCAGATAACGCTGGCACGCCGCCATCAGTTCCGCCAGCGGATATTTTTTGTTGATCGGCACGATCTGGTCGCGCAAGGCATCGGTGGGCGCGTGCAGGCTCACCGCCAGCGCCACCGGGCAACGCTCGGCCAGCCGGTCCATCGCCGGCACCAGTCCGGAAGTCGACACCGTCACCCGCCGCCGCGACAAGCCGTAAGCGTGGTCGTCGAGCATGACGCCGAGCGCGGTGACCACGTTTTCGAAATTCGCCAGCGGCTCGCCCATGCCCATCATCACCACATTGGTGACAGGCCGATCCGAACGATCGCCTGCGCCGTGACTGGATGCGGTGCGATTCACCTCGCCGCGCAGACTGTGGTTCGCCACCCAAAGCTGGCCGATGATCTCGGCCGCCGTCAGATTGCGGTTGAACCCTTGCCGCCCGGTCGAGCAGAACGTGCACTCCAGCGCGCATCCCACCTGCGACGACACACACAGGGTGCCGCGGTCTTCTTCCGGAATGAATACGGTTTCGATGCCGTTGGCCACCCCGACATCGAACAACCACTTGCGGGTGCCGTCGGTTGAAGTGTGCGCAAAATTGATCGCTGACGGCGCCACCACCGCGTGCTGCCGCAACTTCTCGCGCAGGCTTTTGGCGATATCGGTCATCTGCGCAAAATCCGCCACGCCCGCCTGATGCATCCAGTGGAACACCTGGCGGGCGCGAAACGGCTTCTCGCCCAGCTCGGCGAACCAGGCGGTCAGTCCGTCGAGATCGAAATCGAGCAGATTCTGCGGCATGCGTGTGATTTTAGCGGCCTGCGTAGACTTCGCTGGCCGGGAAGAAGAAAGCAATCTCGGCAGCCGCGGTTTCCGGCGCGTCGGAGCCGTGCACGGCATTGGCGTCGATGCTCTCGGCGAAATCGGCGCGGATGGTGCCGGCTTCGGCCTTCTTCGGGTCGGTTGCGCCCATCAATGCGCGATTCTTGGCGATTGCATCTTCGCCTTCCAGCACTTGCACCACCACCGGACCCGAGATCATGAATTCAACCAGATCCTTGAAGAAGGGACGATCCTTGTGCACGCCGTAAAAGCCTTCGGCCTCCTGGCGCGACAGGTGCTTCATTCTGGATGCGACGACCTTGAGGCCGTTGCTCTCGAAGCGGCTGACGATTTTGCCGATTACAT
>NCIF01000216.1 GCA_002256785.1 Hydrogenophilales bacterium 17-61-9 | reverse complement strand
TCGGCACGAGGCGTGGGGCAATGTCCGCGAGCCCGACGGCACGATGTGCCGGAACGCCATTTTGCTTTGGATGTTTTGTCCGAAATAACACCACATTTTCCGGACAAACGAAGTGCGGTTAGCATCCGTCTGGGGTATCGATTTGTGCAGTCCCGGAATACAGCCTTCACAGTCTTCCCAACTCATACGCAAAAACCTTGGATTTTTGCCGGTTTTTGCATACGATTTGGGAATGGACTCAAGAGAAGTGATTGGCAATATTTGCCATTCGTGCTAGGCTTTAAAGCATGACTGCCACTATGAATATTTCCTTGCCGGAATCGCTCAAGTCCTTTGTGGACGAGCGTGTGAAATCACGCGGCTATGGTTCGCACAGTGAATATCTGCGCGATTTGGTGCGTAAGGACGAACTCGAAGCGGCCAAGGACAAAATGCGTTCCCTCCTTATGGAAGGGCTTAATTCTCCCCCCGGTCGTCCGTGGGATGAGCTAAAAAGCGATTTGTTGCATCGAGCGAAACGGCATCCGACTGCATGAAGCCGCCTTTACTGAGGCAAGTAGCGGAACGCGACATTGAAACTGGTTTTGTTCATTACCTGCAAGAGGCCAGCGTCGAAATCGCCCAAGCATTTGTCGGTGCGGTCGATGCCGCTCTTCATCACATCGAACAGCATCCCGGCACGGGTTCGCCGCGTTATGGTGAATTGTTCAATACCCCTGGTTTGCGATCATGGTTGGTGAGTCGCTTTCCCTATATGTTGTTCTACGTTGAACATGACACTTACTTGGATGTCATTCGCGTATTGCATCAGCATTCTGACATTCCGGTACAACTGCAAAGCGATCCGTCAGATTCAGCAAGTTGAGTTTTTCCGCCGTCTTATCAGCGGGCGTAAAGGATTCGTGCCTGGAACTTGCTTGTTCCTCGCGTAGCCGATCCAGATAGTCCGCCCACTGCTGGAGCATGGCGCGCCGCTCATTCTGGTACACGTGACGGTTGTAGGCTGCGCGGACCGCGTTTGTCGGCGCGTGCGCCAGGCAGTGTTCGATCACGTCGATGTTCCCGCCGATGCTGTTGAAATAGGTACTGAACGATGCTCGCATGCCATGTGGCGTACCTTCTCCACTGAACCCCAAGCGCTCCATCAAGGCATTCAAGCTGCGGTTGGCCATCGGCCGGTGCGGATCCACCCGGTTCGGGAACAGATGCTCCCTGTCCGCCGGCACGAGGGCGCGCAAGCGGGTGAGTAACGCTACTGCCTGTGGGGGAAGTGGAACCCAATGAGTGCGCTTTGCCTTCATCCGTGCAGCCGGGATTTCCCATTGGGCGCCTTCCAGATCGATTTCATTCCATCGAGCCTCGATGACTTCGGCCTTGCGGCAGACGGTCAGTAGCACCAACAACATGGCGATGCGTGTTTCCTCGTTGATCTTGGTCGCGTCATCCAGTGCCCCCAGAAAAACGCCGATCTGTCTGTCAGACAGAGCCGGGTGGTTCTTCTGTTTGCGTTTTTTCAGCACGCGCACGGGCGGCACCGGGTTGTTCTCGATCAGGCCAGAATCGATGGCGTACTCGAACACCCCCCACAAGTAATTGCGCAGATTGCGCGCCACTTCGGGCGCACGCTGCTCAACGCTTTTCAGCAGCGCGGTTAACTCCAGGCGCGTGATTTCCCCGATCTGACGACCCTTGAACTTTGGCAATAGATCGTTATCGATTTCGCGCTTGCGCTGCTTCACTGTGGATGGTCGAAGGTCCCCGGCTGTCGCCGCGTTCCAATCTGACATGACGGTGGCGAATGACCCATTGACGCGTGCCAACTGCTTCTGTGCCTGGACGATTTCCTTGTCTCTTCTGGCTTGGGTGGGATTGATACCATGGGCTACGAGCTTCCTGGCATCGGCGTGCAATCCGCGTGCGTCCGCCAAGCTGATTTCGGGGAACGTACCTAGCGCCTGAAGGCCCTCTGTACCGTTGACGCGGAACTTGTAGCGCCACAACTTAGAGCCATTGGGCTGGACAAGTAGATACAGCCCACCGCTGTCGGCGAGCTTGTAGGCGCGTGTTTCTGGTTTAGCCGTTTTGACCTTGAGTGAGGACAGCATTTCTGGGGGTATCGGTGATTCGATACCCCCAACGATACCCCCAATCGATCAAGATTCCAAGAAAGCTCTCCGGACAGAATGAGACGATGCGAGAGTATAAGTAATTGTAATTGTTTGTTATTTGTGTGTTGTTGAGAAATCGTGAGATCGCATGAAACACCAATGCACAGTTCAGGCGGC
>NCIF01000048.1 GCA_002256785.1 Hydrogenophilales bacterium 17-61-9 | reverse complement strand
GGCGGACAGCCGCTTGGCGGCGATCTCGAAGGTGGTGCGGGTGCGCGTTGACGGCTCGAAAAACAGGTTGAAGATCGACTTGCCGCGCAACAGCGGGACTTTCTTCACCTCGCGCTCGCCGACGTCCATGAAGGATTCGGCAGTGTCGAGGATTTGCGTGATGATGCTGCGCGGCAGGCCGTCGAGCGTAAGCAGATGGCGCAGGCTGCCGTCCGGATTGAGTTGTGGATTCATGCGAGGGTGAGGGTCAAGTGGCCATCGTCAAGGCGCGACAGGTTGACGTTCTGATTGCCGGGTATGCTGAGTGTGTGGCCTGCAAAATCGGGCCGGATCGGCAGCTCGTGGCCGCCGCGGTCGACCAGCACCGCCAGCCGGATCGAGGCCGGCCGGCCATAGTCGAACAGCTCGTTCATCGCCGCGCGCACGGTGCGTCCGGAGTGCAGCACATCATCCACCAGCAGAATGTCGCGGCCTTCCAGGTCAATCGGCAGGGTGGACGGCTTCACTTGCGGGTGCAGGCCGATGCGGGAAAAGTCGTCGCGGTAGAAAGAAATATCGAGCGTGCCGAGGGGTTGCGCGCAGCGCAGCAGGGCATGCAGGCGTTCGGCCACCCATACTCCCCCGGTATGGATGCCGACGATGAACGTGTTGGGGGTGATCGTGGGCGCAACGGCGTCGGCGAGTCGCGCGATCAGGGTGTTGGCGTCAGGCAGTGAGGCGGGCATCGAAAAATCCTTGGAGTATGAGTTTCGCGGCGACGGCATCCGTCAGCGCCTTGTTCTTTTTGCCGTGGATTCCGCGCTCATGGAGCTCGGATTCGGCCGCCGTGCTGGTGTGGCGCTCGTCAATCAGAAAAACCGGCAGATTGAAACGCGATTCTAATTTACGCGCAAAATTTTTGGCCACCCGGGTCATTTCGTGTTCGCCGCCATCAGCGTGGGTGGGGAGGCCCAGCACCAGCAGCACCGGTTGCCATTCGGTGACGAGTTTGGCGATAGCGGCAAGCCGTGCATCGGTGGAGTCGGCTTGTATGACCGTGAGCGGATGGGCGACGCCGATGGAGAGATCGCCCGACGCGACGCCGGTGCGTTTGAGGCCCAGGTCGAAGGCCAGCACGGTGCCGTGGGTGTCTCCCGGGTTCAAGCGTGTCCGGCTTCGTCTGACAGGCTGGCGAAATCGATGCCGAGCAGCTTCATCGCGGCGGGCAGACGTTCTTCGGGCGTCAGGTCGAAGATGACCTGCGGGTCGGCCGCCACCGACAGCCAGGCGTTCTGTTTGATTTCCGCTTCCAGCTGACCGGCGGCCCAGCCCGCGTAGCCCAACGAAACCATGAATTTTTCCGGCCCGGCATCCTGGCTGACCGCCTCCAGCACATCTTTCGAGGTGGTGAGGCTGACCACGTCCTTGACCGTGAGGGTGGAGCTGAACGTGTGCGGAGGCGAATGCAGCACAAAGCCGCGTTCGGTCTGCACCGGGCCGCCGAAATACACGATCTGGTTGTGGAGGTGCTCGGGCAGGGTGAGCCCGATTTGTTCGAACAGCGTAAACAGGTTCAGATCCATCGGACGGTTGACGACCACGCCCAGCGCGCCTTGTTCGCTGTGGTCGCAGATATAGGTCAGCGAACCATGAAAATTGGGGTCGACCATGCCCGGCATGGCGATCAGAAAATTATGGGTGAGGTTAACGGTTTCCATCATGGCCCCTCCATTGTAATCTGCCTCAATTCCAGTCAACACCTCTTTTTTACGCGTTCCCCCTCCACTATAGCGATTTGCCTGTCCCATGCCTGAATATCAACGTGCCCTGGTCTGGTTTCGCCGCGACCTGCGCGACCATGATCATGCGGCCCTTTACCATGCGCTTGAATGCGCCCGGCAGGTCTTTTGTGCGTTTGTTTTTGACCGCGATATTCTGGATGCCCTGGCTCGCCCGGCCGACCGGCGGATCGAATTCATCCACGCCAGCGTGACAGCGCTGCAACAAGCCTTGCAGGCCAAAGGCGGCGGCCTCATCGTCAAATACGGCATTGCCCGCAACGAAATTGTCCGGCTCGCTGCCGGGATTCGGGCGGATGCCGTGTTTTACAACCATGACGATGACCCTGCCGCGCGGGTGCGCGACGCCGCGGTCGAGTCTGCGCTGAACGCCCGCGATATCGCCGTTCATCACAGCAAGGATGCCGTGATATTTGAACGTGAGGAAGTGCTCACTGCCAGTGGCACGCCTTATAGTGTATTCACGCCCTACAAGAATGCCTGGCTGAAAACGCTGACGCCGCATGACCTGCAAGCCTATCCGGTCGATGCCTGTGTTGATCGGCTGGCCGCCCGCTCAACGGACATTCCTGCTTTGCAGGACATGGGGTTTGCCCCAACCGGGCTCAAGCTGCCCACCGGCATGGCGGGCGGCGCGCAACTGCTGGACGACTTCATGGATCGCATCGATCGCTACCAGGCGGCGCGCGATTTTCCCGCACTGAAAGGACCGTCGTATTTGTCGGTGCATTTGCGCTTCGGCACCGTATCCATCCGCCAGCTCGCCGCGGCGGCCTGGCAGCGGGGCGGACGCGGCGCGCAAACCTGGCTGTCCGAATTGATCTGGCGCGACTTTTATCATCAAGTGTTGTGGCACCGTCCCGACGTTGCCGCAGGCCATGCCTTCAAGCAGCAATACGACACGCTGCCGTGGCCGAATCCGCCGGGCCATTTCGAGGCCTGGTGCGAGGCGCGCACCGGCTATCCGCTGGTCGACGCCGCGATGCGCCAGCTTAACCAGACCGGCTACATGCATAACCGTCTGCGCATGGTGGCCGCAAGTTTTCTGACCAAGGATTTGCTGGTCGACTGGCGGCTCGGCGAGCGCTATTTCGCCGATAAGTTGATTGATTTTGATCTGGCCGCCAACAGCGGCGGCTGGCAGTGGGCTGCTTCGGTCGGCTGCGATGCCCAGCCCTGGTTCCGCATCTTCAACCCGGTGACGCAGTCCGAAAAATTCGACGCGCAAGGCCGATTCATTCGCCGTTATCTGCCGGAACTCGCCAGGGCGCCCGATAAATTCATCCACGCGCCATGGAAGATGTCGGCCGCCGAGCAGCAAGGAACAGGCTGCGTCATTGGCCGTGATTACCCTGCGCCGATTGTTGACCATGCCGTGCAGCGGGAACAGGCGCTGGCACTGTTCAAATCGGCCGTGTCCTGGTCCGGCGCCGGGTAATAAACAGGCAATCGGGAACGCGGGTGAAGCTGCAATTGTAAAGGCCTGGCGGACCAGGCGCGTCATGTTGGGCGAGGCGATTAATGACCGGGATCGCCCAACTAAAGCCGCACAGCCTTCAACATCATGCCAGTCGGTTATCCGGGGTGGCCCCGCCGTTCGCTAACTTGCCGCGAATTTCGGCTCATCGGCCAGAGCCGTACGTTAACGTACCGCGCCACCGCCAGGATCATCGCACCAGATTGGTCAAGGGTACGCTGGCAGCGCTTCGATCCAGCAGATTCATTTGTTTGACCAGGATGGCCAGTTCATCGTCCAGTCTGGCCAGCGAATCTTCAGGCATTTTTTCTAGCGCGTCGACCACGAGGCCGGTCAGCGGCCGCGGTGCACGTGCAACGATGTCCCTACCTTGATCCGTCAAGCGTAGACGCACCACACGCCGGTCCTCCTCGCCACGCAAACGCACCACCAATCCAGCGCGGGCGAGTTTGTCCAGCAGATTGCTTGTTGTCGAAACATGGATCGACAGCGCCTGACCCAGTTGCGACACAGTGATATCCGGTGTGTCGGCAATGGTCGCAAGCATCCAAACCTGCGCCCCCCCGATACCGCAAGCCGCTTCCAGTGCGCGTGAATGCTGTCGCACGGCGCCGATGATGAGGCGAAATTTTTGGAGGGTTTCGAGAACAGGTGGCGAAGGCATGAAATAGGTCTGGCTGCGTGAGTGAGAAGGGCGTGGGGACTCAGGAGCGTCCGGCACATCGGAACGGGTGGTCATATAAAACAGCTTAATGATATTCTAGAATAATATTTTGTCGCATAACAATGCTACAGGGGACCGCTTTCGCGCGTAACCAGGCGTTTTATCTGCGCAGGAGGAGGGCCATGACTTTCAACAGACACACCGGATTCTTGGTTTGCTGACCCCTTCGAGAAATTGGGGCGACAGCGCCATGGCGCACGCCGCAATGACATCTTGGCATCTGTCAGACATGACTGAAACAGCGACGCGCGTCCCAACTCATTTTCTTGCGGAGTCCCATCCATCCACCATCCTTTTGTTTGGGGAAGTGTTGATGGACTGCTTCCCGGATCGGCAGGTCCTGGGCGGCGCCCCGCTCAACGTTGCGCATCATTTACGCGGACTGGGCGGGGGCGTTGGAGTGGTTCCGGTGCTGGTCACCCGCATCGGCAAGGATGGGCACGGCCACCGCCTGCTGGAAGCGATGCGCGCTGCAGGCTTGCCGATCGACGGCGTGCAGCTGGATTGCCTGCATCCAACCGGCGCGGCGCGGATCGAGCTGGAAGCCGACGGCCAGGGTCATCGCTTCGAAATTGCGCCGAATCAAGCCTGGGATTTCATACACGCCGACATGGCCCGGCTGGTTGGCCTGTCAAGCCGTCCGCAGTGGCTCTATTTCGGCACGCTGGCGCAACGCGCCGCACCGCGCCCAACTGCTCGACCGGTCGCGCATCCGGCCTTGCGATCGCTTATGCAGACCATCCACGCAAAGGGATTTCTCGACCTCAACCTGCGTGATCCCTGGGTGCGCAAGGACGTGCTGCGCTGGTCGCTGGGCAAGGCGGAAATCGTCAAGATGAACGAGGAGGAACTGCTCCGCGTCGCGCACATGATGGGTCTGGGCGGCGCTTCGCAAATCGTGCTCGGCAAGCGTCTGCTGCATGCCTTCGGAATCGGGCAGTTGCTGGTCACCGAAGGCGGGAACGGCGCCTGGCTGTTGCAGAGCGATGGCGCCTGTCACCACACCGCAGCGACGCCGCCAGGCGTCGATGTGGTCGACAGCGTGGGCGCCGGCGATGGCTTCTCCGCCGTTTTCCTGCTCGGATTGACCCAGGGCTGGCCGGCAGAACAGATCCTGGAACGCGCACATTGCTTCGCCGGAGCAATCTGCCGCCTGCGCGGGGCGATTCCGGACAGTAAGGATTTTTACCAGCCGTTCATCGCGGCATGGCAGCTTGCAGGCGGGGTGGCCGAATGAAACCGCCTTATATCGTGTTGCTGAGCGTGCATGGCCTGATTCGCGGCCGCGATCTGGAGCTCGGGCGCGATGCCGATACCGGCGGCCAGACCCTGTATGTGGTAGAGCTGGCCCGCGCGCTGGCGGAGTTGCCTGAGGTGGCGCAGGTGGATTTGATGACCCGGCGCGTGGTGGATCCGCAGCTTGATTCCGCATATGCCCAGTCCATCGAAGCGCTGGGCCCCAAGGCGCGCATCGTGCGCGTCGATGCGGGACCCGAGGGCTACCTGCGCAAGGAGGCGTTGTGGGACCACCTGGATTCCTTTGCGGACAACGCGTTGGCTTTTCTGCGCGCCGAAGGCCTCTGTCCGGACATCGTCCACAGTCATTATGCCGATGCCGGCTACGTCGGCGCCCGCCTGGCCAATCAGCTGGGGGTGCCGCAGGTGCATACCGGTCATTCGCTGGGTCGGGTCAAGCGCCGCCACCTGATCGCCTCGGGCGTGAAACGCGACGTGATCGAGACCCGCTATCACATGGCGCGACGGGTAGAAGCGGAGGAACTGACTCTGGGGTCGGCCTCGCTGGTGATCGCCTCCACAGCCAACGAGATCGAGGAACAGTACGGACTGTACGACCACTATCAGCCGGAGCAGATGCAGGTGATTCCGCCAGGCACCGATCTCAAGCGTTTCATGCCGCCGGATGGCAGCGAACGGCGTGCGCCCATCGCCGCCGAGGTGGCGCGCTTTCTCAACGATCCGGGCAAGCCGATGATCCTGGCGGTATCGCGCCCGGATGAGCGCAAGAACATCGCCACCCTGGTGCGTGCCTACGGTGAATCGGCGGAACTCCAGGAACGCGCCAACCTGGTGGTGGTAGCCGGAAACCGCGACGACATTCGCGACCTCGACAGCGGGGCCCAGCGCGTTCTCGGCGATCTGCTGCTGGATATCGACCGCTACGACCTGTACGGCAAGGTGGCCTACCCCAAGCATCATCGGCGCGACGAAGTGTCGGTGCTGTACCGGCTGGCCGCGGCATCGGGCGGCGTGTTCGTCAACCCGGCGCTGACCGAACCCTTTGGTCTGACCCTGATCGAGGCGGCGGCGAGCGGCCTGCCCATCGTCGCCACCTCGGACGGCGGGCCACAGGACATCATCGGCAACTGCCATAACGGTTATCTGATCGACCCGCTCAGTCCGGAGGACATGGCGACCACCCTGCTGACGACGCTGAAGGACAAGCACAACTGGACGCAGATGGCACAGGCAGGCTTGCGTGGCGTGCAGCGACATTACGCCTGGCCTGCGCATGCCAAGGCCTATCTGGCTGCCGTTAAACCGCTGCTGGAGCATCGGCGCCCCGTACGCCGGCCGCCATCGCGCCGTCCCATGCTTTACCACGACCGGGCGGTGTTCACCGACCTGGATCAGAACCTGCTGGGGGAGCCGGAATCCCTGGCCGAGTTCGTCAGGGTGGTGCGGGAGCATCGCAAATGTGCGAGTTTCGGCATTGCCACCGGGCGGTCGCTGGAGTCCGCGCTCAAGATCATGCGCCGCTACGGCATCCCGATGCCGGATGTGCTCATCACCAGTCTCGGCACCGAGATCCACTTCGCGCCGGAATACGCGATGGACCTGGCCTGGACCCGCCACATCGACCATCTCTGGACGCCGGCCGCGGTGCGCGCCGTCCTCGACGAACTGCCCGGCCTGAAGCGCCAGCCCAAGTCCGAGCAGAGCCGCTTCAAGGTCAGCTACTACATCGATCCCCTGGTCGCGCCGTCGCTGGAGGAAATCAACCGCCTGCTGCATCAGGGCGATCAAACCGTCAACGTCACGCTGTCCTTCGGCCAGTTTCTCGATGTGCTGCCCATCCGCGCGTCGAAGGGTTTTGCGGTGCGCTGGTTCGCCGACCAGTGGGGGGTGCCGCTGGAGCAGGTTCTGGTCGCGGGCGGTTCCGGCTCCGACGAGGACATGATGCGAGGCAACACCCTGGCGGCGGTGGTGGCGAATCGTCATAACGACGAGCTGCGCGCGCTGGCCGAGGTTGAGCGAATCTATTTTGCCCGGGCGGGCTATGCGCGCGGCATCCTGGAAGCCATCGAGCACTACGATTTCTATGGCGCCTGCCGGGTGCCGCCGAGGGAGGACGCCTGAATGGACGCGCCCATCCTGCTTGCCACCGACCTGGATCGCACTCTGTTGCCCAATGGCGCCCAGCCGGAATCGCCCGCAGCGCGGCAGCGCTTTCGCCGTCTTGCCGCGCGGCCGGAGGTCCGGCTCGCTTACGTGACCGGCCGCCATCTGGAATTGGTGGAGGCCGCCATCGCAGAGTACGAACTGCCCCGGCCCGATTTTGTCATCGCTGACGTGGGCGCCAGCCTGTATGAAATAGACGTCCATGACTGGCGGCAGGTGCAGGACTGGCAGCAGACCATCGCGCTCGACTGGGGCGGGCGCAGCCATGCCGAACTCGTTGCGATGATGGATGAGATTCCGGGCCTGCGCTTGCAGGAGGCCGCCAGGCAGGGCGCTTGCAAACTGAGTTATTACGCGCCTCCGCTGGTCGATCCGGCTGAACTGTTGAGGGGTGTCCGGCTGCGTCTCGAACCCAGCGGCGCCCGTGTCAATCTGGTGTGGAGCATCGACGAAACCACGGCCACCGGCCTTTTGGACGTGTTGCCCGCATCCGCCGGCAAGCGCCATGCCCTGGAATTCCTGGGTGCGCGCCTGGGCATTTCGCTGAACCGCACCGTATTCGCCGGCGACAGCGGCAACGACATGGAGGTTCTGGTCAGCCGCATTCCCTCGGTGCTGGTCGCCAATGCCCAGGAATCGGTGCGCGCCGAAGCCGTGGCGCACGCGGATCTCGCAAGGCTGTATCTCGCACGCGGCGGACTACTCGGCATGAACGGCAATTACAGTGCGGGCATACTCGAAGGCGTGGTTCACTTCATTCCCGCCGCCCGCAGTTGGCTGCTGTCGCCAGACGAATCGGCGCACGCTTCGACCCCATGCTCAACCGGCCAAGCCTGAAAGCGAAAGAACGGTCATGTACGAACAAGCTTCCCACGCCCTTCTGAACGAGATACTGCTCAAGCTCAAGCCCGAGATCGGGAACCATCGGCTCCGTCATTTCTATACCCGGCTCGGGGCGAATTTCTACGCGATTCATACGCTGTTCAACCTGCTCTATGGCGCGCGTCCCGACTTCAAGGAGCAGATGGTGAGCCTGGTCGAAACGCTTGCTTTCCGCTACATCGAACGCGCGCCGGCGCTGCGGAAATCCGATCTGGCGCGGGAGCGCGATTACAACTGGTTCCTCAGCCAGAAGTGGGTCGGCATGGCGCTGTACTGCGACCGTTTTGCGGACGACCTGAAAGGGCTGCACGACAACCTTCCTTACCTGCAGGAGCTGGGCATCAACCTGCTGCACGTCATGCCCATGCTCGACTGCCCGCCCGCCCATCGCGATGGCGGCTACGCAGTGCGCGACTTTTACCGGATCGATCCCCGTTTCGGCGCCACAGCGGATGTCGAGGCGCTGGCCATCACGCTCAAGCGGCGCGACATGCTGCTGGTCCTCGATGTGGTGGTCAACCACACTTCCAACGAACACGAATGGGCCCGGCTCGCGCGCCAGGGCGACAAGCAATACCAGGATTACTACTACGTATTCGACGACCGCGAGATTCCCGACGCTTACGAAGAGACCATGCCGGAAATCTTTCCGGTCACAGCGCCCGGGAATTTCACATGGGACGAGGAAATGGGCAAGTGGGTGATGACCGTGTTCAACACCTACCAGTGGGATCTGAACTACCGCAACCCGGCGGTGCTGATCGAAATGATCGACATCATCCTGTTCTGGGCGAACAGGGGCGCCGACATCCTGCGCCTGGACGCGGTCGCCTTTCTGTGGAAGCAGATGGGCAGCGCCTGCCAGAACGAGCGCGAGGCGCATTTGCTGCTGCAGCTGATGAAGGATTGCTGCCAGGTCACTGCACCGGGCGTGTTGTTCATCGCAGAAGCCATCGTGGCCCCCAGTGAAATCTCGAAGTATTTCGGCGAGGACGCGATCAATGCCAAGGAGTGCGAGATCGCCTACAACGCCACGCTGATGGCGCTGCTTTGGGATGCGGTGGCGACGCGGAACGCGGCTTTGCTCAATCAGGGGATCAAGAATCTTCCGGCCAAGCTGGAACGGGCGACCTGGCTCAACTATGTGCGCTGCCACGACGACATCGGCCTGGGGTTCGACGACAGCGATATTCGCCTGGCAGGCTACGAGCCGGCCTCGCACCGGCGCTTTATCCTGGATTACTACACCGGCCGGTTTCCGGGCTCGCCCGCGCGCGGCCTGCCCTTCGGCGAAAACCCGAAAACGGGCGACGCGCGCATCTCCGGCTCGCTCGCCTCGCTGGTTGGTCTGGAGTCCGCACTCGAGAGCGGGGATGAGGCCGCCATCGACGCCGCGATCAAGGTCATCGTGCTGCTGCACAGCGTGATCCTGTCGTTCGGCGGCATCCCGCTGCTTTACTACGGCGATGCGATCGGCACGCTCAACAGCCTGGAATACCTCGCAGAGCCCAGCGTGGCTGCCGACAACCGCTGGATGCATCGTTCGTATTTCGACTGGAACAAGGCCCAAAAACGGCATGAGGCCGGAACGGTCGAGCAGCGCATCTTCGGCGCCCTGAAAAAAATGATCGCCTTGCGCAAGGAAACGACTGCGTTCGCGGATTTTGATAACCGGCAGTTGCTGGCAGTGGACAACCCCAACCTGCTGGTTTTTTCCCGCAGCGACCCGCAGCAGAGCCGCATCCGGGTGCTGGTGGTCGTCAACTTCAATAACGAGCCTCAGATGCTGCCCCTCGAGGCTTTGCGAACCTACGGTTTTTTCCAGCCGGACGTGATGAAAGACCTCTGCACGGGCACGCGCGCCGGGGTGGAAAACGATGCGCTCATCCTGCCTGCGCTGTCGTGTCTATGGCTGGCTGATTGAGCCTTGGGGCCGGTCTGACCTTTTCAGTAAATCGGCAACATCAGAAAACAAAGGAGTGAATATGGATTTGACCGCTGTGTTTTTTAATGAGCTCGGCGCCTGGACCGAACTGTCGCGAACGCTGCTGCGCATTGGCCTCATTCTTGTCATCGCGTGGGTCATGCTGGCGTTGTCGCGCAGGGTTATCCCCATGCTACGCAAGCAGTTGCAGAAGCACACCCACGACCCCGAGCAGCACAAGCGGCTGGAAACCCTGGGCCGTGTCTTGCGCTACATCGCTGCGGTGGCCATCACGCTGGTCGCGGTCATGCTGGTGCTTTCTGAACTCGGCATTTCCATCGCCCCCATACTGGCGTCAGCAGGCATCGTCGGTCTTGCCATCGGCTTTGGCGCGCAGAGCCTGGTGAAGGATTACTTTGCCGGATTTTTCCTGCTGCTGGAAAACCAGGTGCATCAGGGCGATGTGGTGGAAGTGGCGGGGCTGGGCGGTCTGGTGGAAGAAGTCACGCTGCGCTATATCCGCCTGCGCGATTACGAAGGCAGCGTGCACTTTATTCCCAATGGCAGCATCACCACTGTCACCAACCGCAGCCGCGGCTACGCCTATGCGCTGCTCGACATCGGCGTCGCCTATCGCGAAAACATAGAGGCGGTGTTCGACGTTATCCGCCAGGTCGCAGCCGACATTCGCGCGGATGCGACCCTCGGACCGCTGATCCTGGACGAGCTCGACCTCGCCGGGGTCGATGCCTGGGCCGATTCGGCAGTGACGATCCGCTTTCGCATCAAGGTACAGCCGCTGCAGCAATGGACCGTGAAACGGGCTTTCCTGCTGCGGCTCAAGAAGGAGTTCGATCGCCTCGGTATCGAGATCCCGTTTCCCCATCTCACGCTCTATCCCGGTCAGGCCCGGGATGGCAGCGCACCACCGCTTCAACTGTCCATCCAGAAATAAACAGGTATCCATGCATGCAGAACCCCCGGGCACTTTGCCGAAACGTTTGGTGCTGTTGCGGGAACAGGCACGCCGCTATCTGTTACCACCGCGATGCAAACGATTTTGTCCGCGTCAGGTTAAGCCTCGTGCCGCCAACTATCCGACGAAAAAAATGCCAGTCAGCTTAACTGACTGGCATTGCTTCGGCGGGGCTTTTTTATTGTGCGGTGAAGCGCTGCTTACGCGGCTTTTTCGTGGTGGTAGCCGGTCACGGTGTCGACTTCGGACTTGGAACCCAGGATCACCGGCACGCGCTGGTGCAGGCCTTCGGGGGTCAGATCGAGGATGCGCTCGCGGCCGGTGGTGGCGGCGCCGCCGGCCTGCTCGACGATGAAGGCCATCGGATTGGCTTCGTACAACAGGCGCAGCTTGCCGGCCTTGGCGGGGTCCTTGGTGTCCTTGGGGTACATGAAGATGCCGCCGCGGGTGAGGATGCGGTGCACTTCGGCGACCATGGATGCAACCCAGCGCATGTTGAAATCGGTGCCGCGCGGACCGGTCTTGCCGGCCAGGCATTCGTCGACGTAGCGCTGCACCGGCTTTTCCCAGAACCGCATGTTGGACGCGTTGATCGCGAATTCGCGGGTCTCGGTCGGGATCTTCATCGCGGGGTGGGTCAGCACGAACTCGCCGACGTCACGGTCCAAAGTAAAACCATTCGTGCCGTGACCGAAGGTCAGCACCAGCATGGTCGAGGAGCCGTAGATCGCGTAGCCGGCGCACACCTGCTGGGCGCCGGGCTGGAGGAAGTCGTCAGCGGTGGCGGCGCGGCCGGCGACCGGGGCTTTCAGGATCGAGAAAATGGTGCCGACCGAAATGTTCACGTCAACATTGCTTGATCCGTCGAGCGGATCGAACACCAGCAGGTATTTGCCGAGCGGGTACTGGTTGGGGATCGCGTAGCAATCGTCCATCTCTTCCGACGCCATGCCGGCCAGGTGGCCCGCCCACTCGTTGGCGCCGATCATGATGTCGTTGGTGATGACATCGAGCTTCTTCTGCGTTTCGCCCTGCACGTTTTCGGAGTCGAGCGAACCCATCACGCCCAGCAGCGCGCCCTTGTTGACGACGTTGGAGATCGCCTTGCAGGCGATGACGACGTCGTTCAGCAGCGAGGTGAAATCGCCGGTGGCGCCGGCGGTGCGGCGCTGTTCTTCAATAATGAACTGGGTAAGAGTGGTGCCGGTATGCATGGGAAAACTCCGAGAAAATCAGGAAATATAAGAAAATCAGAATATTATACACGACGACTTCCGCGCAAACCCTGCGCGGCGGCGGTTGAGCCGCGCGCCCTCAGTCCGTGCCTACCAGCTGGTCGGAGCGGGTGAAGGTCCAGGTGCGCGTTATAGACAAAATGTCGGCTTTTTTCCGCATGTCGTCAGGAAAAGTCGCATAAGGTGCGGCAAGTTCCACGATCTTGATTGCAGCCGCGTCGAGGATTTTCGAGCCGGATGAGCGGTCCACTTCGATGGTTTCAATCCGGCCGGTGGCGTAAATCGAAACCGTGAGCTTGAGGCTGCCATAGATGCCCTGCCGGCGTGCGGCTTCCGGGTAATTGACGTTGCCGACGCGCTCGACCTTGGTGACCCAGTCTTCGACATAGCGTGCGAACGCGTATTCCTTGACGTTGGCGCCGACAAACGCGCGCTTGGGACGCTTCTGGTAATCGTCCCACTGCTGCGAGATGCGCGCCTGCAGATTGGCCATTTCGCGCGCCTGCTGATTCAGCTGGCTGGTGTCGAGGGTGGGTTGCACCGGCGAGGGCGGGGCCGAGAGGGGCTGGTTTTGTATCGGGGCACTGGGTTGCAGCCGGGTCAACAGGGTTTTGGCCTGTTGTTCCAGTTCCGCTACGCGTGCCTTCAGCGCGACTTCTTCCGCACCGGATTGCGATTTGCTGCTGGCGGGCAGCGGGCTTTTCAGCCGCCGGTCTTCGTCGGTGTTGCCGCCGCCGGCCAGGTTGACCTGCGCCAGCGCATCGGGATTAAGCGGCGAGTCCGCGGTTTTGGCGTTGACCAGCACCACTTCCATCGGCAGGTTCGGGTCTTCGAACAGGCGCGGGTTGATCTGCACAAACGGGGTCGACAGCATCATGCCGTGCACCGCAGCCGACGCCAGCATGGCCAGCGCCATGCGCGTGCCTTGCCTGGTGGGTTCGGCGAGATGTGGAGGCGGGGCAGACACCATGGGAATCAAAAGTGGAGGCAGGTCTTATTCTACGGAACGACCGCGCTGCTGTCAGGCGGCGTGGCCAGCGTTTCCAGCAATTCGGCGTGAAAGCTGATATCCAGCAGGTCGATACTCGAAATCGCCAGCCGCACTTTCGCCCCCGGCGCGACCCCGGCCACCGAGGGCGCGCGCGTCACCATCGGCAGGGTGTCGAAACGCACCAGATCGTCGCGAATCACGCTGGCCGTCACTTCGCTGATGTTTTCCTGCATCAGCCAGCGCAGCATCCAGTAGCGTTCCAGCCGCCGCTGAAATTCATTGTAGGCGTCGTAGGCCAGTTCGAATTCGCGCACCACCGAAAACAGCTGCTCGCTGCGCGGCGGATAGGCCGGGTCGGCTTGCTGCACCAGCGAAATCAGCTGGCGCTGGTTGACCAGGTCGACATAGCGCCGCAGCGGCGACGACGACCACGCGTACTGGTCGACGCCGAGGCCGACGTGCGGATCGGGCGAGGTCGTCATGCGGGT
>NCIF01000215.1 GCA_002256785.1 Hydrogenophilales bacterium 17-61-9 | reverse complement strand
GCTGGGCGGCAGCCGGCCCATCATGTGATGCGCCAGCCGCTTGACCATCGGCATGTAGTGCGTCAGCAGGTCGCTTTTTTCGCTTTTTCCGCTTGCGGTGTACACCGTTACCCTCTCCTGCAGGATTCCATCAGACGACCGCCTTCGATCACGCGCTGCATGAAGCCGCCGACGTTGCCCAGGCTGGCGGGCTGCGGCCAGCGCAACAGGCCATCGGCCAGCTTGCGAAACTGCGAGGTGGACTTGGCGACCGGGAAGGCATCGACCACCGAGGTCCGCAGCCGGTTGGCGCGATCCAGACGCTCGTCGAGCGGCACATAGCCGAGGTAATCCACCGAAACGCCCAGATAACGTTCTGCGGTCTGGGCAAAGTTGTGGGCGACGGCCTGCGCCTGCTCGGGCGACTCGATGCGGTTGAGCAGCAGGCGGAACTGGCGCTTGCCGAAGTTTTGCGACAGCCGTTTAACCAGCGTGTAAGCCTGCGTGATGGCGGTACTGCCAGGCGGCAACACCACCAGGATCTCGGAGGCGGCCAGACCCAGCGGCAGCGCGTCGGGATCGGTGGCCTCTTCCATGTCCACCAGCACCACGTCGACGCCGCATTGCAGCTGGTTGAAGCTTTGCGCCAGCCATTCCTGGTCGCGTTCGGACAGACGCCCCAAGCGGCTGAAGCCGCCGCCGATCGGCAGCACCTGCACGTTATCCGGCCCGGTGAGAATCAGTGCATCGAGCGTGCAACGTCCGGCCAGCACGTCCAGCACATCGTGACGCGGCGAGAGGCCGAGCGCGGCGGCGGCGCCCTGCCCCTTGTGGCTCTGGTCGATGATCAGCACGTCGCGACCGCCGCGCGCCAGCGCCACGGCCAGGTTGGCGGTGGCGGCGGTCTTGCCCGCGCCCTGCTGCCCCGACATCACGGTAATGACCTGAAACCCGGGCTGCTGGCCCAGCCCAAGCAGGCTGCGCAGTCCGGCGGCCTGATCGCTGTTGAATTTGTCACCCTTGAAGTCAGCCATGGGACACCGCGCTTTCGCGATGCTGGGTCGGCTGGCCGCTCAGGGCGAACGCGAGTTCGCTGTCGTCGAGTTGCCACGGCGAGGACAGGGTGCGCGTCTTGAACGCACGATGGATCAGGTACTGGCGGTTGGCCAGATGCAGGTCTTCGGGCACGCGCTGGCCGGTGGCCAGGTAGTGCACGTTGAGCTGGTGGCGGATCGCGCAGTCGAGCGCGGGGCCAAGGCTGGCGGCTTCGTCGACTTTCGACAGGATGCAGCCGTCGAGCCCGCGCGACTGGTAGGCGCGCACCACTTCGTCCAGCGTGTCGCCGTGGCTGGTGGCGTTGAGCAGCAGCAAGCGCTTGATCGGGTGCTCGGCCTGGCACAGCATCTCGACCTGTTCGGCCACCGCCTGGTCGCGCTGGCTCATGCCGACGGTGTCGATCAGCACGGTGTGCTTGTTGCGCAGCTCTTTCAACGCGATGCGCAGGTCGGCCGCGTCGCGCACCGCGTGCACGGTCACGCCGAGAATCTTGCCGTAAATGCGCAGCTGCTCGTGGCCGCCGATCCGGTAGCTGTCGGTTGTGAGCAAGGCCAGTTTGCTGGCGCCGTGGCGCACCACAAAACGCGCGGCCAGCTTGGCGGTGGTAGTGGTCTTGCCGGCGCCGGTCGGCCCCATCAGCGCGAACACGCCACCGCCGTCGAGCATGTCGGTTTCGTTCTGCATCACCTGCAGGCGCTTC
This sequence comes from Hydrogenophilales bacterium 17-61-9, assembly GCA_002256785.1. Lineage (GTDB taxonomy): Bacteria > Pseudomonadota > Gammaproteobacteria > Burkholderiales > Thiobacillaceae > Thiobacillus. The sequence continues at coordinate 585 of NCIF01000215.1, read as the reverse complement.
ATCAGGGTGTTGCGCATCCATACCTGCGCCTGCTCGGCATCGCTGCGTTCTTCGCCGCGCGGCAGGCTGTCCAGCAGCTCGCGCGCCAGCGTGGCGCTGAAGCCTGCCGCCAGCATGTCGCGCATCAGCGTGGCGCCCGACGGATCGCGCCCCGGCAGGTCGCGCCAGGCCAGATCGGCCAGCTGGTTTTCCAGCCGCGACTGCATCATCTTGATTTCACTGATCACGCTCTTGGCCAGCTGGGCGCCGTCCTGGCTCGGCAGGGCCACGCGTTCGACCAGACGGCGCTTGAACGACACCTCGGGACTCGGCTCGTCCTGCATCTCCGCTACCGCGACCGCTTCGCGCGGACGCGGTGCCGGCGTCGGCGCGGGCGTGGGCATGTCCACCACCGCCGGCGCCATCGCAGCAATGTCCTCCGCCGGGATCGCCAGCACCTCGACCCCGCCATCGACGGCGCGGTTCGACAGGATGACGGCATCAGGCCCGAGGACTTCGCGCAACTGGCGCATGGCCTCACGGGATGTTTTGGCGACGATACGTTTGACGTTCATGCTGCTCCTCCTACAAGGGAAGTGACTTTGA
>NCIF01000047.1 GCA_002256785.1 Hydrogenophilales bacterium 17-61-9 | reverse complement strand
TGGCCGGGCCGATGAGATTTCGGTGTCGGACGCCCGGGCCAAGGCGCACAAGATGAAGCAGATGGTCACCGAGGGTGGCGACCCCAAGGTGGAGAGCCACCGCTTCAAGGATGTGCCGACCTTTGGCGATTTCGTGGCCGAACGCTATCTGCCCTACGCCAAGACCCGCAAGCGCAGCTGGGAGACGGATGAGACGATGCTGCGCAACCACCTGCTGCCGGTGTTTGCCGAGTTCCGGATGAACCGGATCACCCGCTCCGATGTGGTGGCCTTCCACCACGCGGTGTTCGAGAAGGGTTACGCGGCCGGCACCTGCAACCGGATGATCGTGCTGATGAAGTTCATCTACAACTGCGCGATCCGCTGGGACATCCTGCCGCCCAAGGGCAATCCTTGCGATGGCGTGGAGCCCTTTGAGGACCACGGTGCGCGGGAGCGTTACCTGACCACCGAAGAGGTGCAGCGGCTGTTTGACGAGCTGGACACCAACCGCAATGTGCAGGTCGGCCAGGTGATCCGGCTGCTGCTCTACACCGGGGCGCGCAAACGCGAGATCCTGGATGCCCGGTGGGACGAGATCGATTTCAACCGCCGGATGCTGACGGTGCCGGCGGCGCGCTCGAAGTCGAAGAAGCCACGCCACATTCCGCTGTCGGATGCGGCCATCGAGTTGCTGCAGTCGCTGCCCCGGCAGGACGACATTCCTTGGGTGTTCTTCAACCCCAAGACCAAGAAGCCGCCGGTGTCGATCTTCTACGCTTGGGACTCGATCCGAAAAAAGGTCGGACTGGAGGAAGTGCGGCTGCACGACCTACGCCACAGCTACGCGAGTTTCCTGGTCAATGCCGGACGGTCGCTGTACGAGGTGCAAAAGCTCCTCGGACACCACGACCCGAAGGTGACGATGCGCTACGCGCACCTGTCGCCGCAGGCGATGCTCGAGGCGGTCAATGTGGTGGGAAATGTTGTGGGACGGCGGCCGCTGGTGGCGAACCCGGGGCAGGCGAGTGTCGCGCTTGCGTGACACACTGGACCGAGGCGCGACAGTATTGGCTTGAAGCGCGACAGATTTCGCGACATAATTGTGTCGCGCTTTGTCGTTCCTGCACGACACTGCGTGACAGACTCACCACGAGGAGCCAGATCCGATGCCACGAGCCACGCTGACCGAAGAACTTAAACTGATCGAATCCATCGTCGCGGCGCATCCGAGCGGCATCGGCATCGCTAGCATTGAGGCCGAGATCGCGCGGCGCCAGGGTGACAAGCCCAACCGCCGCACACTACAACGTCGCCTGCAAAAGCTGATCGATGAGCAGCGCGTGACCACCGAGGGCGAAAGTATCGCCTTGGTCTACAAACTGATTTCCGGCAGCGTCGTGCCGGCCAGCGCTTCGATGACACTCACCGCCACAGCAACGGCCGAGGCCGAGTTGTATGTCCCAGTGTCACCCGAAGGGGCGACCATTCGCAATCAGGTTCGACGCCCGCTGATGCATCGTCGACCGGTCGGCTACCAACGCGAGTTTCTGGAAACCTATCAGCCCGGCACGACCTTCTATCTGCCCGAGTCTCTGCGACGCCAGCTGCACGAAATGGGGCTTACCTCTGCCAATGAGCGGCCAGCAGGCACCTACGCCAGGGACATACTGGGCCGACTGCTGGTCGACCTGTCGTGGGCTTCGTCCAAGCTGGAGGGCAACACCTACAGCCGGCTCGATACCCAGAACCTGATCGAGTTCGGCCAGGTGGCCAAGGGCAAGGACGCCATCGAAACGCAGATGATCCTGAATCACAAGGCAGCCATCGAGATGTTGATCGAGGATGCCGATGAGGTGGGCTTTGACGCCTTCACCTTCAAGAACCTGCACGCGGTGCTGTCGCAGGATTTGATGCGTGACCCGCAGGCCAGTGGCCGTTTGCGTCGCCGGCCGGTGGATATCTCGGGCACCGTGTTTCACCCGCTGGCGCTGCCGCAGGTGATTGAGGACTGTTTCACGCAGCTGCTGGCCAAGGCGGGCGCTATCCCCGACCCGTTCGAGCAGGCCTTCTTTTTAATGGTGCAACTGCCCTACCTGCAGCCGTTTGAAGATGTGAACAAGCGCGTCTCACGCATCGGCGCCAACATCCCGCTCTTCAAGCACAACCTTTGCCCGCTGTCCTTCATCGATGTGCCGGAGCACGCCTATATCGAGGGGACGCTGGGGGTGTATGAACTCAACCAGATCGAGTTACTGCGCGATGTATTCGTCTGGGCCTACGAGCGTTCTTGCCAGCGCTACCTGGCCATCGCGCAAACCATGGTCGAACCCGACCCGCTGAAGATCAAGTACCGGGAGGCGCTGATTCAGGCGGTGCAGACCATCGTCAAGGGGCTGCGACAACCCAGCCCTGCAGTCATTGCAGAGTTGGCACAGGATCACGCCACTGAAGCCGAGCAAGCGGCATTCCGCGAATTGCTCACGTCAGCGCTGCAGCAACTGCACGAAGGCAGTATCGCCCGCTACCGGCTGCGCCGTTCGGAATACATCGCGTGGCAGCACGCACAGGCTCAGGCCTGAGCCGATCAAAACGTCGGCAGATACCAAGATTTACCGACGAAATGATCATGGACTACTCTCGTAAATTCCGGAAGCTGATCCCGTAAATCTCGGAATCACTGATGCAAGAATTCCGCCAATTGGCGGATTTACCCGCTGGCCAGCAGTGCACCTGCGCACCGTCGCCACTGGGCTGCCTGCTGACCACCACCGCCGAAGCCATGCCCATTGGCATCTCCAGGGTCTTTCGTGCCGGCCATCCGGAAACCGGCACATTTGCCGGTTTGCTCCGCCCCTGCAGGCTGCCTGCGCCAATTGGCGGAGCCTGCGCTCTTCCCCAAATTCGCAAATTCACGAATCCGCCGCAAGCCCTCAGAAAGCGCTTGGCTTCACTGGCGAACAGAGCGTGAATGACATCGTCCATCAACCACCAGGAGCCGACGATGCCTATCAGCCCACGCACCACCCAACCCCAGGCCATAGACGCCTACCTGCAGCACCTCGCCACCATCCGCAGCCAGCTGGAAGCGCTGCAGCGCCACGCCGACGACCACTTCGGTCACGACCCTGAGCACATCCACTGGTGCCACGTTGGTGATCTCACCCGCATCGAGCACGGCCTGCGCGAGGTGCTGGTGCTCCTTGACGGCAGCAATGCGTAAAAGGAACCGGGTGATCACCATGACCAAGACCCAAACCGCCAAAGCCGCCCAGCAACGGGACCAGCTGCTCGCCCAGATCGCCCTGGACCATCTCTTCATCGAGACCCTGCAAACCCGCAACAGCGACCGCCTGGACTTCCACGACGTCAGCGTCTGGGCCGTCCAAAGCGCCCTGATGGCGGCCTACCAAGCAGGCCTGGCCGCAGGCCAAAGCACCGCCGCAAAAGCCGCTGATCAAGTAACCCAGCAGCAAGCCGCCTGACCCTCACATCACTCACAAGGAGCAAGACCATGTCCGCACAAACCACCCCGATCACCGAACGCCAACTGGACCTGATCACCCGCGCGCATTGCGACGCCGGCGGATTGATCGAACCGCTGCTGGCCCTCAAGGGCGGCGCCAAGCTCAAGATGATCGCCAGCCTCGCCAGCCGCCACCTGATCGAACAAGTTGATGGTCAATGGCGTCTGACCCCCACGGCTATCGCGATCATCAAGGGCGAAGCCCAACCTGAGGACGTACTGCCGCCAACCCCGACGGTGACAACGACAGCCACCGAAGCCATGCCGTTACAAGCGACTCTGCCGGGCGATGACCCAGAGATGGAAGCTGCTGTCGCCGCAGCCGAGGCCACATGGCAAGCCGTGCAGGAAACACCCCGCGTGCGGGCTGACAGCAAGCAGGCCCAGGTCATCGCCCTGCTGCAACGACCGCAAGGCACCTCGATTGCCGAGATCATGGCGCTCACCGGCTGGCAAGCGCACAGCATTCGTGGCCTCTTTGCCGGAACGCTCAAGAAGCGCGGCATCGTGGTCTCCTCCGAGAAGGCCGAAGGCAGCGAGCGGGTCTATCGGGTCGCGGCACCTGAAGCCGCCACCGCCTGATCGACCGGACACAAACCGGGTTGCCAGCAGCTGCGCAACCCGGCGCTATGACTACGTCAAGCCCTCACGCCACCAGTTCCTCCAGCGCCTGATGGATCGCGCGGTCAATCAGATCGGCCACGCCCCGCACATCGGGCTTGTCGACCACCAGCGCGACAATTTCCGGGGCCACCTTGTTGGGGATCTGCTGCATCCGCTCCCGCAGCTGACGCGCCAGCGTAAAGACCTTGGCGTCCACCTCGTCCTTGCTCACCAGCTTGTCGCTGCGCTCTTCGAACTCCAGTTTCGCCAGCCGCGCGGCGTAGGTTTCTCGCACGGCGCGGGCCTTGTGATAGTCGACACCACGCGCTTCATCACCAGCCGAAGGGGTGGGCGGTGCGGAGGATGGGCGGGAGGTAGCCACGGGCGTTGCCACCCGGGTTGCCACGTTTTTTGCGCTGGACAGCGGCGCGGGCCGGGTGTGCCGCTGCCACTGCGCATCGGCTTTGGCGGGGTCGATGCCGCCATCGGCTTCTTTCTGGATACGCCCGGCAGCAATCGCCTTGCGCACGGCTTCGTGACTGACGCCACGGTGTTGGGCATACGCCCGGATAGACATTCCCATGAGAGATTCTCCTGTGAGGGTGGAAGGGATGGAGTGCGGAACCGGCCGCTCGTGACCGGCTGCTGCTGACCGTTCACTGGCAACTGGCAACCGGCAACCTTTTTTCAGTCGCTGACGGTAGCGAAGCGCCGCGGTGCGTCCGGCCCGCGCATTTACTTTCGCCAGGGAGGACCCGTTGTCCTTTGGCGGGGTGATGTTTTGCTTCGAGGGATGTGTGTTCGCTCAGGCGGCTGGCTACCCCCGGATGCAACCGTCACGACCGTCACAGCCTCACCCAGGACGGGCACGGTGTGACGATGGTGACGCTTGTGATGGTTATTTGCCGGGGTCGCAACACCCCGGCACAAACACACTAGCCGCGACGCCGTCCTTCACGTCGGCGGTGCTGTTGCTGGCGCCAGCGCGCCATCGTCAGCCGGCCCATCCGCTGGGTCTCGCGCCATAGCGCCTGACGCATCCGGCGCATGGCCTGGGGCAGCATCAGCGGCAGCAGCCCCGACCACTGTGCCCATTGCGGTGAGCCCTTCTTGCGGCGCCTGGCTGGCAGTGGCGTAGGCGCCACCGACGGCTTGGCCGGGCTGTTCTGGGCGGTGAACCAGCGCTGCTGAGGTGGCTGGGGGCGCTGAGGCTGCCGGGCCATCGGCTCGCTGTGCTCCAGCACTTCCATCGGCGGTGGTGTGGCCTGCACCGTAGGCACAGGCTGGTGCATCTGGCGCAGCCAACGCAGGGTCAGCTCGTCCAGCTGCTGCGGGGCGATCCGTGTGGGCTGGCGGGTCAGCGGCGCACTGGGGATGATGCCGCTGGTCATGCTGGAGGTAATCGGCTTCTTGACGTCCATCACCGCCTCCTCACAGTTGCTCAAGCTCAGCATCCAGCTGCCTGGACGCCTGAGCCACCAGTTCGTCGGACAGCTTGATCACGTGCTTGCGCTGCTCAAGGTAAGGGCTCCAGTCGTAGGCCGCCGAGGTGGCCCGGGCAATCACCGGCAGCAGCGGCTCCAGTTGTTCGCGCATCTCGATGTCCGACACCAGATAGCGGGCGTACTGGTAGGCGCGGCGGGCATCGTGGCGCGCTTGTGGCAAATCGACCCGGGAAGCATCGACCGCCTGCAACTGCTGCTGCAAAGCCTCCAGGCTGGTCTTGGCCATGCGCACTTCTATCTCAGCCTGCATCAGTGCAGCCGGTGGGGCAAACGCTGTCTGGGCGGCCTCGTCGCTGTCCGTGCTGTCCGCCCACTGCTGCGAAGCGACCAGCGTCTCCTCCTTGACCTTCACCTCGGCTTTGGCCAGCCGGGCTTCGATCTTGGCGATCTGCCCCTGCAGGCGTTCGCGCTCGGCCTGGGTCTGGCGGTCCTTCTGCGACAGCGCTTTCAAGGCGGCTTGCGCTTCTTGCAGCTTCGCTGGCGCCTCCACGATAGGACGCAGTTCGCGCACCTGCTCTTCCAGGCTGCGCAACTGGCTGGCCAGCGGCTGCACGATGTCGTGCGCTGCCGTCACCCGTGCCCACTGCCTATCCTCCTGCGGGCTGCGCTCCACGCGGCGCGGGTTGAGGCTGTCCTTGATGCGCTGGTATTCGGCTCGCTCGGCGTCGTAATCGGCCTGGGCCTGAGCGTGGGCCTTGCGGGTTTTAGCGAGCTCGCGCTCGGCCTGATCAAACTCGGCCTTGATGCGGGCGTAGTAGCCGCTGCTGCTGCCAGCACTTTTTTTGCTGAAAGGGTTGAGTCTCATCATCATCTCTCCTGTGGGTTAGCGTTGTTGGGCTTTCTCGTGCTTGCGGGCTTCCTCAGCCCGTTTCCTGGCCGCGCGCACCAGCGGGCTTTCCTGGTCATCAGCGCCGTCGCCTTGCGCGGGCGTATCTGCTGCGGTGTCGGCATCGGCGCGTTTGCCCAGACCGCCGTACTGCTGGGCGTATTTGCGGCAGGCAGCGATCAGCGGGCTTTCTTCTGTCGCTGGGCTTGCCATCGCACGCTGACGGCTGCTGGACTGCGTGATGTAGATGTGCCGCCGTGTCGGGCTGGCTTGAGTGACGAACATCGTCGGGGTGTAGGTGTTGGGCATATCGCTTCTCCGTTGGGTTGGAATGGCATGAAATCTGCGGCATGGGACGTCGGCACCTCGGCGGCCCACGGGCCTGATGCGGTGGATTCGCACGATTCGCACGGCTTCGCATCGGGGTGCGCAGCGCAACGCCCGTCTCAATCCCCCGCGCTGACAGGCACTTGAGCGAGATGGGCAGCAGGATTCGCGCAATTCGCACGATTCGCAGGCGCAGATCGGGATTTCGTGTTTTGAGGGGGTGCGGACCACCGGCGTGGGCGTCAGAGCGCTTCATCGGCCCTCCACCAGCTCAAAGGCTTCCTTGGCCTTGGGGTGCTCGCCGGCGATGACCCAGCCGTGCTCCATCAGGATGCGCACCACCGCTCGGGCCACCGCTGCACTGCGGATGGCCGAAGGGCCGTTCTTGTAGATGTCGGTGAGGGTGACGACCCGGCCGGTGCCGACCTTCACCCGCAGCCACTGCAGCAGCTCCTGCGCAAGCTTCAACTCCGGCTTGACCTGACCCGCACCCCACAGCCGCAGGGCTTCGGCGAGGTAGTGCAGCATCAGCCGCATGGCCCGGTCGATCTGACCTTCGTGGATCTGCTCATCCCCGTCAAACACTGCGAAGGTGCCAGCCAGTCGGGCAATGTGCTCCGGGGCCTTGGACGCCAGCGAGCGCACCGGTGCAAACACACCCTCGGGCGCCAGACCCGACTCCAGGTCGTTGTAGAGGCTGATCCAGCTGCGCTTGGCTTCAGCGCTGAGGTACAGGCTCGGTGGATCGAGTTCGTGATCGTCGACCTTGGGCCATGGCCCGGCCAGCAGTTCCGTGACACGACGGGCGTAGTGCTGGTAAGCAAAGGCTTCGTTCAAATCGGTTTCGACGTAGCTGCGGTGCCCTGCAGTCGATTGCGGGTAGCTCACCAAGCAGCGCGCCAGAAAGCCCTGTTCGCGGGCCAGCGGATCGGCCAGCAGGCTGGCGGCCACCATCGGCTGCACCATGAGGTGCATGCACAGGCGCCGGCCGTAGTAGCTGCCCGAGCCATCGCCCACACGCACCCGGTCGAACTCACCCCGGTCCCACAGGCGAGACAAGGTGGTGAGCATCCCCAGGCGCTTTTCCTGGCTCATGGAGTGACCACCCAGGAGTTGCCCCGCTTCGTCGTTGACCAGACCGATGGAGGGCTCACCGATGATGAGCTGGCGCTGCAGGGCCTCGGTGGTGGGCTCCGAGACGATCATCAAGGGCATCACCGGTGCCGTCGGCTTGTCCAGCTCGCGCAGCCGGGCTTGCTTGGCCTCGTTGCTCAGCTTCTTGTCACCCAGGATGCGTTTGGAGGCGACCTCATAGACCTCGAGTGCCTTCTCGAAGCTGTCGCGGTCCTGGTCGTACTGGGTCATCAGGCTGCGCTGGTGTTGGCGCACACCGGCCAGCGCCCAGCCGTCCACGGCGGACTTGCGCTCGCCGGATTCACCGAGGGTGAGGAAGTATTCCGACAAGGGGGATACACGACCGTCGATGCAGACGTTGGCGTGCGGCTGGCTGGCCTGGTTCATCGCGGCCAGGATGGATTGGCCGATGAGCGCCACCGGCGCCTGGATGACCCGGTGCATCAATTCGACCACCGCACTGCCCACACCACCCAGTGCATCGATGGGAAAGGGACTGGGCGGCGGCAGCTCGCGCATCAGGGGCATGGGCGCTTCGCCCAGAGCCCACTCGGGGCGCGGCAAACGGGTGCTCGGTGCGCCCAGCATCAGCACACCTCCGATTTCGCCATTTCGGCATGGCTGCTTGCGAATCCTGCGAATCCCGCGAAACCCCAGGCAAACACTGGGTTTGCAGCCATGCGAAAGTGTGCGAAGCGTGCGAATTTCGCAGCGCGCTGGCCAAGATGGATAGAGCACACCATGGCTCAGCCCACCTGCGCGTTGCTGCGCGAGACGCGGCTACGCGCCTCGATCCACTGCGCGACGTCGTGCTCGAGCCAGCCGACGCTGCGCTCCGAGAGGCGCAGGGCGCTGGGGAATTCACCGCGCCCGATCAGAGCGTAGAGCGTGCTGCGTGACAGGCCAGTGCGGGCCAGCACCTGGCGGCAGCGCAAGATGCGCTGATGACCCGGAACCGCCGGGATCGCTTCGTATTGCATGAGAACCTCCTGAATCGCATAAGGCATGCGGCGCAGGTTCTCAAGCACGCTCCCGCCGTAGGAAGCGCTACGGCAGGGACGCTAGACGGGACAAGGGGTTGCGGGAGGCTCTGCGGCAGGGGCGGCTGTGCGCAGGCTCAAAAATGACGGTAGGGGACTGTGCGGGTGGCCTGTTTGCGGCCATGCAGCGCCTGGTCAGTCAGATCCAATCGGCCGAATCGGCCCACTCTGGGAAGCGGGTCTGCAGGATGTGGATGGCACGCTGACGGCTCATGTGCCCTTTGCTGACCAGCCAGGCCGCCACGAGATCCGGGCGCCAGTAGGAGGGGTAGTGCTGCATGCCTCGGCTGGGCAGGCCCTTTTGCACCAGGGCGGCGGCCAGTCCCTTGTTGGCGCGCTTGATGTTGCTCATCCGCTCACGGAACCACTGCGCGTTCTCCTTCGGGTCGGAACGGACTTTGAAGGCGTCGATGATTTCCTGGGTGGGCACGCCCAGCTTGCGCAGCTCGGCTTCACTGGGGTAGCTGGCGTAGTCGTGCCGGGGTGGGCTGGAGATCGCTGCGCTGCCTTGCAGCTGCATCACCAGCGACCAGCTGGTGGTAGCGACTTGGGGGTTGGGATTGCTGCTGGCTGCAGTGCCGGTCTCGGTGCAAGTATCGAGATCGGCCTGCGATACCTGCAATACCTGCGACGGCAGCGGTACAAGGGCCGGTGTCACCACCTCCGTTACCAGCGGAACCGGATCGTTGGCAGCGCTCGGGCGCTCAAGCACCTCGGTGTGGGTGCGGCTGTGCACGATGGCAATGTGCGCCACGGCCAGTCCTGCGGCGGGCTGCTGAACCGTAGGCAGCGCTGCTGGAACAGCGACCCTGCGGCGCTCGGGCAAGGTGCGAGACCACGCCGCGAAGCTGCTGCGCTCGATCAGTACTCGGTTGCGGGCGGCCAGTTCGTGGATAGGATCGTCATAGGGTTTGCCGTCGCTGCGACGCCACTGAACCTGGCCACGCTCACAGGCGCTCAGCAGCGCTTGGCGTTTGGCCTCCAGGCACTGCGGCTCGGGCACACCCCAGCGCTCGAGCACCAGCCATACCGGCCACCAGTCGGATTGGGTCCAGTAGTCGATTTCGTCGGGTGAGGCGGCAAGTTGAGGATGGGCTGACATATGCACTCCAATAGATATATAAAGTGTCTAAATGGAAGCATTAAATCAGAACCGAGACAGAAAAAGATGCATTTCCAGACAGGGCTGGACGCTTTCGTGCAAAAACGGACTACAGGCCGACCCTCACCCCACAACAACCACCTCCACCGCCTCCCGTAGCCGCTCGCGGGTCAGGTGCGCCGATCACCTCCGCCGAAACCGATCCGCCACCCACGCCACCACACCACGCTTGGCCGGCTGCGCAGCCTGCGCCTCCTCGCGCTCGATCAACGCCAACGCTTCCTTCACGCCCATCGGCACGATGCCGTCGGCGGTGACCAGCCCTCGGCGTTTGAGCTCCTCATGGCGGTACGGGTCTCGGCGGTTGGGGATCAAGGCGTACTGGGCCTTGAGCAGTTGCGACTGCGCTTCGACCGACAGATTGCCCTCGGCCTCGTACCGCCGTTTGAAGGCATCGCGGTGCTTGGGCAGAACGCTGCCGAAGTTGTCCAGACAGTCGGTGACGCCGGGGATGAAGTGCTTGACCAGTGACCAGTGGCCCATGCGGTAGATGCCGGCTTGGAAGACCACCTCGTCGTGCAGCCTCTCTTGGTCGGGTGACTGCTGCCGGTAGGCGGCGATGAACACCTCCAGAGCATCGGCGAGCTTCGGTGCGCCGTCGTCAAAGGCCAGCAGCGAACGCCAGTTGGCGGCCAGTTGGACCAGGCGCTGATGCTCTTTGTCGGAGAACGGCGCGTGCAGCACTCTCTCCAGCGTCTTGACCTGGCTCGACAGGCGGCTGTGCTCGCGGTTGATGAGCACGGCGATCAGGGTGGGATCTGGCTTGGCGATGGCGATAACTCCTTGTCATTTCTTCCGTAAAGACCCTGCACGTTACCAAGGCCCTTATGGAAAAAACCCTGCCCCTCTTGCGAAGGACAGGATTTTATCAGATCACGCAAAAGGTGGTCCAGAAACCCAAATTGCAAGTGACTTTCTAACCCCTTTGGTAACTGGAGTGACACGATGAAGAACAAATGAAGGAAAAACCACTATTGCACCTCTATTTCTAGGAGCCACATCGATAGTTTTTGACTTCATTATTTGAAGCTCACCTCCCTCATAGCTTTCTGGATCAGAAAGCTGGATAACCAAAGATAGTTTTCTGAAATTTGCTTTTGGACCAATGTCGAGATGCCAATCGTAATGACCACGACCCTCAGGGTATTCGGCATACTGAATTTTTTCTTCGAATCCATTCAGTCTAAATCCATAGTAACTATGATTAATACCCCTCACAAAATCAGCAATCATTTTGTAAAGTCGTTCTGTCTCTTGCGACTGCACCAGCCAACCAACCTTCGACTCTCTAATGTCAGAGTTTTTCTGATATGTTTGGATTGACAGACCAGGATCAATACTACCTTCATTGGTAACAATCTCACTGCAGTATTTTTCAACCTTGTCGCAATCTTCTTGATTCAGAAAATCCAAAGTCCAGCCCACCTCTGAAATATTAAATTTGGGTGGATTAAGTAAATTCTCAAACATAGTCACCTCACTAATTAAAAACCCCTGTCTCTCTTACGAAAGACAGGGGTTCAATCACTTCAAGCACTTACCCGCGGGCGGGTGCTTGTCTCCGGGGGAGATTACACGATGAAGAAGTTATCAACACCGGTGCCAGTGGTGCCAGTATTGACTTCAACAAAGTTCGTCACGCCGGTGATGCCAACCAGTTTGACCAGGCTGTCAACACCAGTAGTAGCTGTATCGTCATTAACGAATACATAGCTGTTGCCAACATACTCGAACACAACGGCTTCACCAGCTGTGCTAGAGGACAGAGCTGTATCAACCAGAGTAACTGCATCAGCCAAGGTGGCAGGACCAGAACCCGTGAATGTGACAACACCCTTTGCGATGGTCAGACCGGTCGTCGAGGTCGTGTCTGAGGCGACATAGCCACTGGCCAAAACGAGCGTGTCAGCATCGGCAATGGCTGCAGCCTTAGCAGTTGCATCTGCAGTAGCTGTGCTGACCGAAACAGCCAGCGCCTTTTCGAAGCCCTGGATCGACTCAGCGGTTGCTGCGCCGGTGGATACGTTGGTCACAGTGATGTGGTCAACACCAGAACCCAGCTTGACGGTACCCGTGTCCTTCAGGTTTGCCAATGAGAAAGTCAGGCCACCAGTTTGAGCAGAAGCATCGACAGTAGCCAAGCTCGAAGTGCCAGAAGCAGAGAAAGTCAGGTCCAGAGCACGGTCACCGGTGATGGTCATCGAAGCCAGCTTGCCAGTGGTAGAAGCGCTGTCTGTGTAAACCAGCACGTTGCTGGACAGGGCACCACCTGAAACGACTTCCAAAGATGTAGCAGCTGCACCATTCAAAGTGATTGTGGACACGTTGTCGCCAGTAGTGGTTTCGCCAGTGATGGTAGCCAGATAGCTCGTGTCAAACACAGCCTTCAGCGACGTAGCGTTAGATGCGATCACGCTGGTAGCAGCAGTGTCGATCGTGGTGTCAGCGGTACCAGTCTCGTCAGCGTCCAGGGTGACGGTCAAAGCGCCTGCGGTCTTCTGGGTCAGTGTCAGGGTACCTTGGTTGTAACCTGCATCAACTGCTGGGGTACCAGTTGTAGCTGTCGTACTATCGTAAGCCATGTCAGCAGTAGCGCGGAAGTTCACACCAGCGCCTACGTTCAACAAAGAAACGTTTGCGGCAGTAGTACCGGTAGAAAGAGTTGCAGCCAAAGCAGCGGAACCCACGATTTCGGTAACGGTGTTCTTGGCGTTCAGGATGTCCAGATCCAGGTTGGCGGTCATGCCCTTGACGTCGAACACGTCAAAGTTGCTGAATGCGCCCACGTTGGCAGAACCAACCAAAGACAGCAGCAGGGTATCGGTACCAGCGCCAGCGTCGATGGCATCAGTACCAAGGATCGCAACGCTAGAAGTGAAGCTGTCAGTACCATCGCCCAGGTTCACGGTCAGCACGCTGGTACCACGGCCAGTGATCGCCACGGTGTCGTTGCCAGCGCCAGTGTCGATGGTGGTGTTGCCATCGCCGGTCACGTTGACGGTAACCTTGTCGTCACCTGCGTTGGTGGTCACAGAGGCGTTAACCACGGAGCCAGCCGTCTTGGACGTAGCGGTAACAACGGTCACGTCATCCTTGCCGGAACCGGTGGTGACGGTAGCCAAGGTCGTTTCAGTGTCGGCATAGGTGATTGCGCCGGTGCTCGCGCTGGCATCAATCGTGGTGACTTTCTTGGTACCAGCACCGTCGGTAATCGTCAGGTTGGTAGCAACAGCGCTATTCACGGCCAGGGTTTGAACATCCTTACCAACGGTCACTGCAACGTTGGTGTTGGCAACAGTACCGTTTGCGTTGGTATCAGCAACGGTACCGGAAACGTTAACGGCAGCCAGAGTGCCCGTTGCGGTAGCCACAACGTTCAGGGTAGAACCTTCTGCGACGTTGTTGAAAGCAACAGAAGTGGTGGCAGCGGCATCAGCAGGTGCAACGTCCAGCGTTTGAGCCGTAGCCAGGTCTTTGAAACCAGCGGTGGTGGTTGCCGCGAGCTTGGTAACAGCAGCCTCTTTGGAGATTTGCCAAATTTGTTGGACAGCAGTGCCCAGCGTGGTGGCATCAACGGCAGCAGCAGATGCAGCCGCAGCGTTGTTGATGTTGACGATTTCAACGTTCGAAATCGTACCTTGAATGGTGTTGTTCAAGTCAGCGGTCGCTGCGTCAGCGTCACCGTCTTTGACTTCGATGTTCAGGGTGTCAGTACCAGCACCGCCGTCGATAGTGTCAACGGACTGCAGGGTGGTGGTGTCAGCGCCGGTCACGCTGTTGAAGGCGAAGGCATTGATGGTGTCATTGCCCGAAGTACCAGTGATGGTATCCAGACCTTGAGTGAGCGTGAAGGTCTGCCCAGCCACCCCGCCGCCGGCAACCACGCCAGCCACCGTCGTATCCAGGCTCGCCAGCGCAGCGGTCAGGGTGGAGGTGTCGCCCGTCG
>NCIF01000046.1 GCA_002256785.1 Hydrogenophilales bacterium 17-61-9 | reverse complement strand
TGGTGCGCCTTTTCCAGCAGCGCGACCCGATGCCCCTTTTCCGCCAGCAGCGCGGCGGCGGTCGAGCCGGCGGGGCCGCCGCCAATCACCAGCACATCGCAACGGCGCGGAGCCGGGCCGGCAGTTTCATTCAACATGGGACTTTCCTTGTTTGGCGACAGCACGGCGAAAGGGTCCGTCCGCGTGAACTGCATAACACCCAAAGTTTACCCAAACAATTCCTGGGGCGGTAGTTCATGCGCGCGACGCGCGCCCTGCATGGGTTTCACGGGGTAAAATATTCGTGGTCATTGAATTATCGTTGGCTTCGCGGCAGGCGGTTGTGTTTCAGCCACGCAAGACCGGGGTTGATGCTATCGGAGGAAGCCATCCGGGCGAACGTCGCGGCAACTTTCAGGAAACACACTTACATCAATGAGCATTCTTGTTACCGGCGGCGCCGGCTTTATCGGGGCGAACTTCGTGCTGGACTGGCTGGCCCAATCCGACGAAACGGTCGTCAACCTCGACCTGCTGACCTACGCCGGCAATCGCGAAAGCCTGGCCTCGCTGGCCGGCGACACGCGGCATGTGTTTGTGCAGGGCGACATCGGCGATGCCACTTTGGTGGCGCACCTGCTCAGCAAGCACCAGCCCCGTGCCATCGTCAATTTCGCCGCCGAAAGCCACGTTGACCGCTCCATCCACGGCCCGGAAGACTTCGTCCAGACCAATATCGTCGGCAGCTTTCGCCTGCTGGAGGCGGCGCGCGCCTACTGGAACGGCCTGCAGGGCGAGGCCCAACAAGGCTTCCGCTTTCTGCACGTTTCCACCGACGAGGTCTATGGCTCGCTCGGCAAAGACGATCCCGCTTTCACCGAAACGCACCGCTACGCGCCCAACAGCCCCTATTCGGCAAGCAAGGCCGCCAGCGACCATCTAGTGCGCGCCTACCATCACACCTACGGCCTGCCGGTGCTCACCACCAACTGCTCCAACAACTACGGGCCGTACCAGTTTCCGGAAAAGCTGATCCCGCTGATGATCGTCAATGCGCTCGCGGGCAAGCCCCTGCCGGTGTATGGCGACGGCCAGCAAATCCGCGACTGGCTTTACGTCACCGACCATTGCAGCGCGATACGCCGCGTGCTGGAAGCCGGCGCCGTCGGCGAGATCTACAACATCGGCGGCTGGAACGAAAAGCCCAACCTCGACATCGTCCATGTGGTGTGTTCGCTGCTCGACGAACTGCGGCCCCACGCAGATGGCACGGGCTACAGCGAACAAATCACCTACGTCACCGATCGCCCCGGCCATGATCGCCGCTACGCCATCGATGCCAGCAAGATCGCGTCCGAGCTGGGCTGGAAGCCTGCCGAAACCTTCGACACCGGCATCCGCAAAACCGTGCAGTGGTATCTGGACAACCCGGACTGGATCGCCCACGTCCAGTCCGGCAGCTATCGTGAATGGGTTGAAAAGAACTACGCCGGGCGCGCCGCGTGAAAATCCTGCTGTTCGGCATGAACGGGCAAGTCGGCTGGGAGCTGCAACGCAGCCTGGCGCCGCTGGGTGAACTGGTGGCACTGGCGTCCGGCAGCCGGGAACTGTGCGGCGATTTGACCGACCTGGCGGGCATCGCCCAGACGATACGCACGGTCGCCCCGGACGTCATTGTCAACGCCGCCGCCCACACCGCCGTCGACAAAGCCGAGCGCGAGCCCGAGCTGGCCCGCACCCTCAACGCGCTGGCCCCGGGCGTGCTGGCGCAGGCAGCCCAGCGCAGCGGGGCGTGGCTGGTGCACTATTCCACCGATTATGTATTTGACGGCAGCGGCGACGCGCCGTGGCGGGAAACCGACCCCACCGGCCCGCTCAACGTCTACGGCCAAACCAAACTCGAAGGCGAAGCCGCCATCCGCGACAGCGGCTGCAAACACCTCATTTTCCGCACCAGTTGGGTCTACGCCGCGCGCGGCGGCAATTTCGCCCAAACCATGCTGCGTCTGGCCCGCGAGCGCGACAGCCTCTCCGTCATCAACGACCAGATCGGCGCGCCCACCGGGGCCGAGCTGCTGGCGGACGTCACCGCCCACGCCCTCCGCGCCGCGACGCAGCGCCCCGCGCTTGGCGGCCTGTATCACCTGGCAGCCGGCGGCCAGACCTGCTGGTACGACTACGCACGGTTCGTGATTGACCATGCTCGCCAGGCCGGCATCGACATCAAGGTCGCACCCGAGGCCATCCAGCCCGTTCCCAGCAGCGCATTCCCCACTGCCGCCCGGCGCCCGCTCAACTCGCGGCTGGACACCCGCAAACTGCAAACCAGCTTCGACCTGCATCTGCCCCACTGGCAAGACGGCATCGCCCGCATGCTGGAGGAAGTGCTGGTTAGTGGGGGGTTGGGAGTGGGGAGTGGGAAGTTGGGAGTTGGGAGTGGGCGCAATGGCTAAGCCGCACGAGCAGTTGGACGCCTGGAAATTCTCGATGGAATTGGCTAAATCGGTGTATCAGATGACCGCTGCCTTTCCGGCAGAGGAGCGCTATGGATTGGCGCAGCAAATGAGACGGGCGGCGGTATCCATTCCCAGCAATATTGCAGAGGGCGCCGGGCGCAATGGCGTGAAGGAATACGTTCATTTCATCGGCATTTCACGCGGCTCACTCGCGGAGCTGGAAACTCAAATGCAACTTGCGGTGATGCTCGGCTTTACAACGGCCGATCATGCCGCATTCGATTTTGCCGACCGTACCGGCAAACTCCTGACCGGCCTGCACAAAAAATGGAATACAGCATGACCCCCACCGACTCCCCACTCCCGACTCCCCACTCCCCACGCCCCCGCAAAGGCATCATCCTCGCCGGCGGCTCCGGCACCCGGCTGCACCCTGCCACGCTGGCCATCAGCAAGCAGCTGTTGCCGGTGTTCGACAAGCCGATGATTTACTACCCGCTTTCCACGCTGATGCTGGCAGGGATACGCGACATCCTCATCATCTCCACGCCGCAGGACACCCCGCGTTTCGAGCAGCTGCTCGGTACCGGCGCGCAATGGGGTTTGAACCTGCAATACGCGGTGCAGCCTTCGCCCGACGGCCTGGCGCAAGCCTTTCTCATCGGCGAATCATTTATCGGCAATGACCTGTCGGCCCTGGTGCTGGGCGACAACATTTTCTACGGCCACGATTTCCATCTGCTATTGGGTAATGCGATGGCCCAAACCGAGGGCGCCAGCGTATTCGCCTACCATGTGCACGATCCCGAACGCTATGGCGTGGCCGAGTTCGACGCCGGCGGCAAGGTGCTGTCGCTGGAAGAAAAGCCCCGGCACCCCAAGTCCAGCTATGCGGTGACCGGGCTTTATTTCTATGACCAGCACGTGATCGAGATGGCGAAAAGCCTGAAACCCTCGCCGCGCGGCGAACTGGAAATCACCGACCTGAATCGCCTGTACCTGGAACAGGGCGCGCTCAATGTCGAAATCATGGGCCGCGGCTACGCCTGGCTCGACACCGGCACCCACGAATCGCTGCTCGAGGCCAGCCAGTTCATTGCCACCCTGGAAAATCGCCAGGGCCTCAAGGTCGCCTGCCCGGAGGAAATCGCCTACCGGCAGCGCTGGATCGATGCCGCCCAGCTGGAAAAACTCGCGCAACCGCTCGCCAAGAACGGCTACGGACAATACCTGATGCGCGTCCTCAAGGAAAAAGTGTTCTGATGAAAGCCACGCCGCTCGCCATCCCCGACGTGATCCTGCTCGAGCCCCGTGTATTCGGCGACGAGCGGGGGTTCTTTTTCGAGAGTTTCAATCAGGCCCGCTTTGAGTCGATTATCGACAGGCACGTTGCTTTCGTTCAGGACAACCATTCGCGCTCGGTCAAGAACGTGCTGCGCGGTCTGCATTATCAAATTGTCCAGCCGCAGGGCAAACTGGTCCGTGTCGTTGCGGGCGAAGTGTTCGATGTGGCGGTCGATCTCCGCCGATCCTCGCCCAGCTTTGGCCAATGGGCTGGCGTAGTCTTGTCAGCCGAAAACAAGCGGCAACTGTGGGTGCCGGAAGGCTTTGCGCATGGCTTTGTCGTGCTGTCGGACACTGCGGAGCTTCTCTACAAAACCACCGACTACTACGCACCGGAACATGAACGCTGCATTGCCTGGGATGATGCATCCATTGCCATCGAATGGCCGCTCGATGGCACACCCGTACTTTCAGCAAAGGATCGGCAGGGCAAAGCCTTCGCTGAAGCAGAGCACTTTGCATGACGCCTTCCCTGGCTTGAATGTCTGGTCAGCGTCCTGACGAGCTTCACGCAAACCCGATTTTCCGGAATTTTCCGCGGGTTCCGCACTCCCATTATAGGTTCCTCGCCATGCCTATCCCTTGCTGAAACAAGGGGCACACATTGCCCCAAGCGCCAGACGGGATTAAAATGCCGCACTTTTCGCTTTAATTTTGCGGCTTGCCTGTGGGCAGGCCGCTGTTGCCTGAGCACACAGAACCATGGAACGACAACGCCAGCTGGACGGAACCCTTTATTCCCCCGATTTTGAGCAGGATAGCTGCGGCTTTGGGTTGATTGCGCAGATGGACAACCAGCCCAGCCACACGCTGGTGCAAAATGCGATCGGCTCGCTGGCGTGTATGACGCACCGCGGCGCGATCGCGGCGGACGGCCTGTCGGGCGACGGTTGCGGTCTGCTGTTCAAGAAGCCGGATGCGTTCCTGCGCGCGGTGGCGACCGAGGCGGGTTTTGCGCTGGGCGATCTGTATGCCGCCGGCCTGCTGTTCCTGTCGCGCGATGCTGCGCCGCAAGCCTATGCACGCACCACGCTGCAAACCGAGCTCGAGGCGCAAGGCCTCGTGGTGGCCGGTTTCCGGCTGGTGCCGACCGATACCCGCGTATGCGGCGAATCGGCGATGGAATCGCTGCCGCATATCGAGCAGGTTTTCGTCAACGCGCCTGCGGGTCTCCCGGAAGACGATTTCGAGCGCAAGCTCTACATCGCCCGCCGCCGCGCCGAAAAAGCGCTGGAGCCGACCGACCCGGTGTTCTACCTGCCGACGCTGTCGTGCCGCGTCATCAGCTACAAGGGCCTGGTGATGCCGGACAAGCTGCCGGTGTTCTACCCCGACCTCAATGACGAGCGGTTTGCGTCGAGCCTGGTCGTGTTCCACCAGCGTTTCTCCACCAACACCTGGCCGCAGTGGCGGCTGGCGCAGCCGTTCCGCTATCTGGCGCACAACGGCGAGATCAACACGGTGCAGGGCAACCGCAACTGGAGCCGCGCCCGCGAACAAAAATTCGAGACGCCGCTGATCCCGAACATGGACGACATCCGTCCCATCGTCGGCACCAGGGGCTCCGACTCGATGAGCCTCGACAACATGGTCGAAGGTCTGGTGATGGGCGGCGCGGGCCTGTTCCGTGCATTGCGCCTGGTGATTCCGCCAGCCTGGCAAAACGTCGAGTCGATGGACCCCGACATTCGCGCCTTCTACGAATACAACTCGATGCACATGGAGCCGTGGGACGGCCCCGCCGGCATCGTTTTAACCGACGGCCGCTACGCCGCCTGCACGCTCGACCGCAATGGTCTCAGGCCCGCGCGCTGGGTGCTGACCAAGGATCGCATCCTGACCATCGCGTCCGAAGTGGGCGTGTGGCCCATCGACCCGGCCAACGTCGAGAAGAAGGGCCGCGTCAAGCCCGGCCAGATGATTGCCGCCGACCTCGAAACCGGCCGTCTGCTGTTGTCGGCCGATATCGACAACGAGCTGAAGGGCCGCCAGCCGTATCGCGAATGGCTCAAGGCCAACGCGGTCAAATTCGACCTGTCGATCAATCAGGACGCCGACCTGGCGGTGATGGATGCGGCCAGCCTGCTCACCCACCAGAAGCTGTTCAACGTCAGCTTCGAAGAGCGCGACCAGATCATCCGCGTGCTGGCCGAGGACGGTGCCGAGGCGATCGGCTCGATGGGCGACGACACGCCGATGGCGGTGTTGAGCCAGAAAGTGCGCTCGCCGTTCGATTACCTGCGCCAGCAATTTGCGCAGGTGACCAACCCGCCGATCGACCCGATCCGCGAAGCGATCGTGATGTCGCTCAACACCACCTTCGGCCCCGAACGCAATCTGTTCCACGAAACGCCCGCGCACGCACACCGGGTGGAAGTCCATACCCCGCTGCTGTCGAAGGAAGCCTTCGACAAGCTGCTGAATCTGGACGATCCGGCGTTTACAAATGTCGTGCTTGACCTGCATTACGATCCGGCAACGGCCACGCTGGAAACCGCGATCAAAGCGCTGACCGCGCGCGCAATCGACGCGGTGCGCGATGGCAAGATCATTCTGGTGCTGTCCGACCGCAACCTCGCCCGCGATCGCCTGCCGATCCACGCGCTGTTCGCCACCGGCGCCGTGCACCATGCGCTGATCGCCGCCGGCCTGCGCTGCAACGCCAACATCGTGATCGAGACCGGCAGCGTGCGCGACCCGCACCATTACGCCTGCCTGATCGGCTACGGCGCAACCGCCGTATACCCCTATCTGGCGTATCAGATCATCGGCGAATTCGTCAAAACCGGCGAGATCAGGCCCGGCTTCGACAAGGCGCTGTCCAATTTCCGCAAGGGCATGGACAAGGGCCTGTACAAGGTGCTCTCCAAGATGGGCATTTCGCTGGTGGCGAGCTACCGCGGCGCGCAATTGTTCGAAGGCGTCGGCCTGCACGAAAGCGTGGTCGAGCTGTGTCTGAAGGGCACGGTGTCGCGCATATCCGGCGCCAACTTCGACGACTTCGAGTCCGACCAGAAGCTGCTGCACAAAAACGCTTTCAATCCGCTGCGTCCGTTGCCGGCCGGCGGCTTGCTGAAGTTCATGTTCGGCGAGGAGTTTCACGCCTACAACCCGGACGTGGTGCAGCAGTTGCAAAAGGCGGTGCAGTCGGGCGACTACGCCGAATTCAAGAAATATTCAGAGATGGTCAACAATCGTCCGGTGGCCATGCTGCGCGACCTGATGAAACTGAAAACCGGCGCCATGCCCATTGCGCTGGATGCGGTCGAACCGCTGGAATCGATCCTCAAGCGTTTCGACTCCGCCGGCATGTCGCTCGGCGCGCTGTCGCCCGAAGCGCACGAAGCGCTGGCCGAAGGCATGAACCGCATCGGCGGCCGCTCCAACTCGGGCGAAGGCGGCGAAGACCCGAAACGCTACGGCACCTCCAAAACATCGAAGATCAAGCAGATCGCCTCCGGGCGTTTCGGCGTGACGGCGACCTATCTGGTCAATGCCGAAGTGCTGCAGATCAAGATCGCGCAGGGCGCCAAGCCCGGCGAAGGCGGGCAACTGCCCGGTGACAAGGTGTCGGTCATGATCGCCGGCCTGCGTCACACCAAGCCCGGCACGCCGCTGATTTCGCCGCCGCCGCACCACGACATCTATTCGATCGAAGATCTGGCCCAGCTGATTTTCGACTTGAAGCAGGTCAACCCGGATGCGCTGGTGTCGGTGAAGCTGGTGGCCGAACCCGGCGTCGGCACGATTGCGGCCGGCGTGGCCAAGGCCTATGCCGACCTCATCACGATTTCCGGCTACGACGGCGGCACCGGCGCCAGCCCGCTGGCCAGCGTGAAATACGCCGGCTCGCCGTGGGAGCTGGGGCTTTCCGAAGCGCAACAGGTGCTGCGCGCCAACGGCCTGCGCGGCCGCGTGCGGGTGCAGACCGACGGCGGCCTGAAAACCGGCCTCGACGTCGTCAAGGCCGCGATTCTGGGCGCCGAGTCGTTCGGCTTCGGCACCGGACCGATGGTCGCGCTGGGCTGCAAATACCTGCGCATCTGCCACCTCAACAACTGCGCCACCGGCGTCGCCACGCAGAACGAAACGCTGCGCCGCGACCACTTCATCGGCCTGCCCGACATGGTGGTGAACTACTTCAAGTTCGTCGCCGAGGAAACGCGCGAACTGATGGCGTCATTAGGCATCCGTAACCTGACCGATCTGATCGGCCGCACCGACTTGCTGGATATCTCGGCAGGCGATACGCCACGCCAGGGTCGCCTCAATCTCGATGCGCTGCTTTCGCAAGGCACCATTCCCCCAGACGCCCCGCGCTTCTCGCAACAGGAGCGCAACCCCTCGTTCGACAAGGGCGAGCTGGCGGAAAAAATGGTGACGGATGCCTTGTCCGCAATCAAGGCCGGCACCCGGATTGAACTCGCCTACGCGGTGAATAACGTGAACCGCTCCATCGGCGCCCGCCTGTCGGGTGAAATCGCCAAAGCTCACGGCGGGGCCGGTCTGCCGGACGACTCCCTGCGCATCAAGCTGACCGGCTCAGCCGGCCAGAGCTTCGGCGTATGGAACCACAAGGGCCTGACCCTGACGCTGGAAGGCGACGCCAACGACTACGTCGGCAAGGGCATGGGCGGCGGACGGGTGGTGATTTATCCGCCACGCACCGCCACCTTCGAGGCCCATCGCAACACGCTGATCGGCAACACCTGCCTGTACGGCGCCACCGGCGGCGAGCTTTACGCCGCAGGCATGGGCGGCGAGCGCTTCGGCGTGCGCAACTCCGGCGCACTGGCGGTGGTGGAAGGCGTGGGCGACCACGGCTGCGAATACATGACCGGCGGCGTGATCATCGTGCTGGGCGACACCGGCCTGAACTTCGGCGCCGGCATGAGCGGCGGCATGGCCTTCGTGGTCGACGACGCAGGCGATTTCATATCGAAGACCAACAAGGAAATGGTCGAGCTGACCCGCATCACCCACGACGAAACCGAGCCGTTCCGCGTGTTTCTCAAGGCGCAAATCGAACGCCATGTCGCATTGACCGGAAGCGCGCACGCCCAGGCATTGCTGGCTGACTTCGACGCCACTTTGGCGCGCGTCTGGCTGGTCAAGCCGAAGCGGATTTCGATTGAAGATCTGGTCGAGGACATCCCCGGCCAGAAACGTGAAGCCGTAGCAGTCTGAAAGGAGCAGGCATGGAAATCGACCTGTTGGAAGAAGCCAAAAAACGGCCTTTCGCCGAAAAAATGCAACTGGTGGAAGACCTGTGGGATGCGATAGCCGCGGAGGCGGCAGCACGACGGCTTTCGGATGCGCAAAAGCGTTTGCTGCAAACCCGAATGGAGGCACACCAGGCCGACCCCAACCGGGGGCGTCCTGCTGAAGAAGTATTGCGGGAGATTGAGCAGCGCCTATGAAGGTGCGCATCGAGCCAGAAGCTGAAGCAGAAATTGAAACCGCTGCGGCGTGGTACCAGCAAGAAGCGCCAGGGCTTGGCAACGAGTTCATGCGCGCGGTAGAAGCCGCAGTCGGCACATTGGGCCGCCAGCCTGCTGGCTTTGCCATTGTCTACGGGCAAACGCATCGTATTGGCTTGCGGCGTTTCCCGTGGAGTTTATTTTATGTAATTGACGCCGACCAGGTCGCTGTCCTGGCCTGCCTGCATCAGCACCGCGACCCGCAGGACTGGCCACACAATTGAACGATGAGAGTTGAGAAGCAGCTATGGGTGACGTATTCCAGTTTTTGAAACAGGCTGGGCGCGACGGCGAAAAAGCCGATGCGACGATACGCAAGCACGAATTCCGCGAAATCTACGCGCCGATGGACGCCGCGCACGCACAGGAGCAGGCCGGCCGCTGCCTGGAGTGCGGCAATCCCTATTGCGAGTGGAAGTGCCCGGTGCACAACTACATTCCCAACTGGTTGAAGCTGGTGGAAGAAGGCCGCCTGTTTGAAGCGGCGGACTTGTCGCACCAGACCAATTCCCTGCCCGAAGTGTGCGGCCGCGTCTGTCCGCAGGACCGCCTGTGCGAAGGCGCCTGCACGCTGAACGACGGCTTCGGCGCAGTCACCATCGGCCAGGTCGAGAAATACATTTCCGAGGAAGCCTTCAAGGCTGGCTGGCGTCCGGACATGTCCAATGTCGTGCCGACCGGCAAGAAGGTCGCCGTCATCGGCGCCGGGCCCGCCGGACTGGGCTGCGCCGACGTGCTGGCGCGCGCAGGCGTGAAGCCGGTGGTGTTCGACCGCTACGACGAGATCGGTGGCCTCCTGACCTTCGGCATCCCCGAGTTCAAGATGGAAAAATGGGTGATGACGCGCCGCCGCGAGGTGCTCGAAGGCATGGGCGTCGAGTTTCGCCTCAACACCGAGATCGGCCGCGACGTGTCGATGCAAAGCCTGCTCGACGAATACGACGCCGTGTTCATGGGCATGGGCACCTACACCTACATGAAAGGCGGCTTCCCCGGCGAAGACCTGCCCGGCGTGCTGGAAGCGCTGCCGTTCCTGATTTCCAACGTGCGCAAGTGCCTCGACCTGATGAAGCCAGACGAGACATACCAGGACATGAAAGGCCTGCGCGTCGTGGTGCTGGGCGGTGGCGACACCGCCATGGACTGCAACCGCACCTCGATTCGTCAGGGTGCGGAATCGGTCATGTGCGCCTATCGCCGCGACGAAGCCAACATGCCCGGCTCCAAGCGCGAAGTCGGCAATGCCAGGGAAGAAGGCGTGCAGTTTCTGTGGAACCGTCAGCCGGTCGAAATTGTGGGCAATGGAAAAGTCGAGGGCGTCAAGCTGGTGACCACCGAGCTCGGCCCTGCGGATGCGCGCGGCCGCCGCACCCCGGTGGTGATTCCGGGCTCCGAGGAAATCATCCCGGCCGACCGCGTCATCGTCGCCTTCGGTTTCCGTCCCAACCCGCAGCCGTGGTTCGAGCAGCATCAAATTGCTATCGACGCGGGTGGCCGCGTCATCGCCAAGGGCCAGCCGCATTCGTTCCAGACCGCCAACCCGAAGATCTTCGCCGGCGGCGACATGGTGCGCGGCTCCGACCTGGTGGTCACCGCCGTGTACGAAGGACGCGAGGCGGCCAAAGGCATACTGGCTTATCTCGACCTGCTGTAAGCTGCCGCTTGCGCGTGGGCGTGTCCCGCCAACGCGCCCATCAATCGGGGTATGCTGAAAC
This sequence comes from Hydrogenophilales bacterium 17-61-9, assembly GCA_002256785.1. Taxonomy (GTDB): domain Bacteria; phylum Pseudomonadota; class Gammaproteobacteria; order Burkholderiales; family Thiobacillaceae; genus Thiobacillus. The sequence continues at coordinate 3,120 of NCIF01000046.1, read as the reverse complement.
CATGCCACCGATTTTTGCACGTATGCTGCCCAGCCCCTATTACCCCCGCTCCTTCACCATTCTGGTCATCGTCGCCATGGGGGTGCTGACCGTGCCGCTGGCCAGCGGCCTGATCAACGCGATACACATTCTGCAGGGCGTGGTCGACACCCAACGCCAGTTCACTCGATCCAGCCTCGCCATCACGCGCGACGTGCGGCAGGTTGTCGAGTCGGTGAGCGAGCTGCAGCGTGCCGCCGGGCAATACCATCTGCTGCAGGACGCGGACTTCGCCCCCACGCTGCGGATGCGCTTCGATGATTTGCAGGCGCTGTTGAGGCGGCTCGATGCGCAGCTTGTCGACGCCCCTTCCCGCACCACCCTGAATGTGCTGATCGGCCGCAGCCAGACGCTGATTCCGCAACTGCAACCCGGCGCCTTTCTTGACAGCGTCCGCTTCAATGCGCTCGACCCCAGCTTCGACATCCTCCACGCGTCGGCGCGCACCCTGCTATCGCAGGCCGACACCGCGGTGCAGCAGGAATTGCTGACGCTCGAAACGACCATCCAGTCCACCCGCCAGCGCCTCATCGTGCTGGCGCTGGCGCTGATTCCGTTGACGCTGCTGCTGGCGGTGGTGTTTTCCTGGATGATCAACCGTCCGATCAAACAGCTCAAGGCGTCGATCCAGCAGCTGCAGCGGGCCAATCTGGACCCCTTGCCGACCATCAGCGGACCGCAGGACATGATCGAGCTGGGACGCGAAATTGACGGGTTGCGGCAGCGCCTGCAGGCGCTGGAAGAACAGAAGCTGCGCTTTCTGCGTCACGTCTCGCACGAGCTGAAAACGCCGCTGGCCTCCTTGCGCGAGGGCGTCGGGCTGCTGGGAGACGAGCTTGCCGGCAACCTGAATACGGGCCAGCGCAGCATTGTCGAAATCATGGACAGCAGCAGCCGCGAATTGCAGCGGCGCATCGAAGATCTGCTGCGCTACAGCAGTCTGGTGCGCACCGACGCGCAGCCTCCGGCCACGCCACAATCGCTCCCCGATGCGCTCACGGCGGTACTGGCACGGCACAGGCTGCCGTTGAGCGCGCGCAGCATTCAGGTCGAAACCCATCTTGCCGCCACCACCCTTGATATTGATCGCAATCAGCTGGAAACCATCCTCGACAACCTGCTGTCGAACGCCATCAAATTCAGCCCGGAAGGGGGCCGTATCCTGGTGGACAGCGCGCTTGTCGATGGATCCGTTACGCTGTGGGTATGCGATCAGGGTCGGGGCATCCCGGAAGCCGAACGCAACCCGATTTTCGAACCTTTCTTTCAAGGCGCACACCAACCCGACAGCGCGATCAAAGGCAGCGGGCTTGGCTTGTCGATTGTGCGTGAATATATGCTGGATGCCGGTGGCCGTATCGAAGTCATCGCGCGTCCCCCCTGGACAACCTGTTTTCGCTTAACCTGGCCCCTGCCCACATGACCCTTCAATCCGGATTGCTCGCAGGCCTGTTGCTGATGCTGAGCGCCTGCGCCCTGCCCCCCGAATGGCCCGCACCCCTCGCGCGCCAGGCCGAACCTGCCGCGTCGCCCCTGATCGGCGAGCTGGCCCGCGTGTCGGCATTGTCCGCCGAACAGCGTCGGCGCGAACTGGCCGAACTGGAAGGCGCCCGGCTTGACGATGCCCGGCGTTTTCAGCTGGCCGCCCTGCTCGAACGCGACGACAGCGTGGAGGCGCTCGAACGCAGCCTGAAAAACCTCGCCGCGATCGGCGACCAGGATGCGCGCTCGCAATCCCTGATCGATCTGATGAAAAAATCGCTCAGGGCGCGCATCGAAATCAAGCAGCTCACTACGCGCAATACTGAATTGCAGAACAAGCTCGACCAGATCAAAGCCCTGGAAAAATCCTTGCAGCAGCGCAACGCGCCCTTTAAAACCCCATGAAAAAACCGCGGATATTGCTGGTCGACGACGATGCAGGCTTGCGCCGGCTGATCACGCTGCGCCTGGAAGCCAACGGATTCAGGGTCGAGGCGGTCGATAGCGGCGAAGCCGCATTGGGCCAGCTGGCAGTAGCGCGTCCGGATGCGGTGTTGACCGACATGCAGATGGGCGGCATGGACGGCATGGCGCTGTTCAATGCCATCCACGCGCGCGACCCGTCGCTCCCCGTGATTGTGCTCACCGCCCACGGCACCATTCCCGATGCGGTCGCCGCCACCCAGCGCGGGCTGTTCGGCTATCTGACCAAACCCTACGATGCCCCCACCCTGATCGAATTGCTGAAGCGCGCCACCCGGCTCGCGGGTAGCAGCCCCGACGCCATCGACAACAGCTGGCGCAACGAAATCGTCACCGCCAGCCCGACGATGGACACCTTGCTGGCGGAAGCCCGGCTGGCGGCGCAAAGCGACGCCGCATTGCTGATCCAGGGCGAGTCCGGCACCGGCAAGGAATTGCTGGCGCGCGCGATTCACCGCGCCAGTCCGCGTCACGCCAAACCGTTTGTTGCGATCAACTGCGGCGCCATCCCGGCCGAGCTGCTCGAATCCGAGCTGTTTGGCCACGTAAAGGGCGCCTTTACTGGCGCCGGGCGCGACCATCCCGGCCTGTTTCTGAGCGCGCAGGGCGGTACCGTATTCCTCGACGAGATCGGCGACATGCCCGCGCCCTTGCAGGTCAAATTGCTGCGGGTGCTGCAGGAATGCGAAGTGCGGTCGGTCGGATCGACCGAAATGCACGCGGTCGATGTGCGCATCCTGTCCGCCACCCATCGAAACCTGGAACAAGCCATCAGCGCAAGCAGCTTTCGTGAAGACCTGTATTACCGGCTGAATGTGGTCAACCTGATGCTGCCGCCGCTGCGCGAGCGGCGCGAAGACATTCCGCTTTTGGCCCAGCATTTTCTGTCCATGCTGACCGAAAAATACCGGCGCCGCATTCACGCCTTTGCGCCCGATGCACTGGACATGCTGACGGCCGCCGACTGGCCGGGCAATATCCGGCAGTTGCAAAACGTGCTGGAGCAATGCTGCGCACTGTGCACCACTGCGACCATCCCGGCCACGCTGGTGTCGCGCGCCCTGCGCGACAAACCCGCCGAAATCCAGCCGTTGGCCGAGGCACGCAGCGCTTTCG
>NCIF01000214.1 GCA_002256785.1 Hydrogenophilales bacterium 17-61-9 | reverse complement strand
GCGCGCGTATGAAATCCACTGTCCTCAATCAAGCCGACGTACATGATGCTTACCGCTCGCAGTTCCTGGTGTATTCGATCGACGTCAACGGCGATACGCCGCTGACCGATTTTCAGGGCAAGGAAACCACCGAGAAAGCCTTTTCGCTGGTAAACCGGGTGCGTGCCACGCCGACGCTGCTGTTTTTCAATCTCGACGGCAAGCTGGTTGCGCGCTTTACCGGCCCCACCAAAAACAAGGATGAATTTCTGCTGCTGGGTCGCTACGTCACCGAGGGTGCCTATGCGAGCCAGCCCTTCACCCAATACAAGCAAGGCAAGTAATGCGTGAAGTGTGGGTCGCGCTGCTGGCGTGCGCATGGATGACGGCGACGTCGGCTGAAACGCTTACCCTGGACGAGGCATTGGCGACGGTGGCCGCACCGCATCCCGACCGCCGGATTGCAGAGAGCGATCTGGCCGTGGCACGTGCCGATCGCGATCAGGTGGCGAGCATCCAGGATTTTCGCCTGTATCTCGATGGCACCTTGGCCTCTGGGCAGGGCGACACCGGTGGCTGGCGGGCCAACAACATCGGCCGCATCGTTGCCCGCAAGCCCTTGTTCGACTTTGGCCGCAGCGGCCAGGCCATCGCAGCGGCGAATCAGGAAGTCGCCGCGCGCCAGACGGCGCTGTTCCACGTGCAGAGCTTGCGCCGCATCGACATCATGGCGCGCTACTTCGACGTGTTGCTGGCCGACATGCAGTACGCCGCCGACAACGAATTCATGGCAGTGGCGTATGTGTCGTGGGACAACGCGCAGGATCGTTTCAAGGTGGGCCAGATCAGCCAGCCCGAGTTGCTGAAACTGGAAGCCGACTATCACGCTATCCGCGAGCGGCGCGAGGCCGGTTTGCAGGCCGTGCGCAGTTCCCGGCAGCGGCTGGCCCATGCCCTGTTGCGGCCGGGCAATGTGCCTACCGAACTCGCCGAGCCCGTTTTGCAGGGCAATGTCGTGCCGCTGGCGGACTATGAAACCCTGTTGCCCTGGGTTATGGAGAAAAACCCGCAAGTGCAAGCCTTGCAGGCGCAGCTTGCCGCTTTCGACGCGCGGATCGCGGCTGTACGCGCTGAGCGCAACCCGATGCTCGATGCCGAGGTGGCGGGAGCCGATTACAGCCGTGCCTCGACCACGCGCGACAACCTCAGTGCCGGCCTGCTGTTCGTGATTCCCTTGTATCAGGGGGGGCGGGTAGATGCCGGCGTGGCGCGCGAACGGGCGCTCAAGGAACGCAGCGCGGCCGAACTGGACAAGCTCAAGCTTGAACTGGCCGACAGCCTGCTGGTTACCCTGCAGGAAATCGAGTGGTTGCGCGGCAGTGCCGGCGCGTCGGCAGACAAGCAGATCGAATTCCGCGACTGGGCGCTGGAGCGTTCGCGTGCGGAATATGAACTCGAAATGAAAACCAACCTGGGTACCAGCATGGCCGAAACCCAGGTGGCCGCGTTGCGCCGCAAGCAGGTCGACTATCAGCTGGCGCTGGCGCTGGCCCGACTCGAGGCCATGTCCGGCGGCAGCCTGCCGCCTGTTGAGGGAATGGAAAAAAAATGAAGCAGCGTGTAGCCGTGATGGCCCTGGCAGGATGGATCGGCGCGGTCGCGAACCCGCTGTGGGCAGCCGAGCCGGTCGAACTCAGCACCCGGGTGTCTGGCGTGGTCGAGACCGTATGGGTCAAGCCCGGCCAGCGGGTGAAAAAGGGCTCGCCCTTGTTGCGTCTGGATCGCACGATTTTGCAGGCGAGCCTGGCCGAGGCAACGGCCGAACTGACGCGCGCGCAGGCCGATGCCGGCGAAGCCAGACGTGAACGGGAGCGGGCGCAGGAGTTGTTCAATCGCACCGTGTCGTCCACCAGCGAGCTCGATGCTGCAGTGCTGCTTGACGCCCGTGCCCAGGCAGGGCTAGCCGTCGCGAAGGCGCGCCGCGTAATCGCGCAGAAGAACTTGCAGGATGCGGAGCTGAAAGCGCCGTTCGACGGCGTGGTGAAAGCCGTGCCGGGCGGGCCGGGTACGGTGGTGACCGCCGAGTGCCAACCCAAACCGCTGGTTATTTTCTCGACGGCTCCCTGAGCGGGAATGGCCGACCGTACGCAACGGGAGATGCCCGTGCGTGGGGTCGCTTGAACTTGATACGGACAGTGCAGGGCGCGCGACGCGCGCCGGATGGCGGCTGCCAGGTTGTTCAGCGTCCCAACAAGCCGATCAGCCCAATCGCAATCAGGTAGATGGCGACGATGTAGTTCAGCAGGCGCGGCATCACCAGAATCAGAATGCCTGCAATCAGCGAAATCAGTGGGGTCAGGCTG
>NCIF01000045.1 GCA_002256785.1 Hydrogenophilales bacterium 17-61-9 | reverse complement strand
GATGACGCCGAAAATAGCCCACCACCACTCGACGAAAAAGTCCGACATTTTCATGACGACCAGCGTTGGAGTGGGGAGATCAGCGCCAAAGCTGCTAAACAACTCCTTGAATGCCGGAATCACGAATATCATGATGACGGCTGTAATAACAAAAGCCACCACGATAATCGAGACCGGATAAAAAAGCGCCGATTTGATCTTGCTCTTGATTGCAAGAATTTTTTCCTTGTAGACGGCCAGCCGCTCCAACACCGTATCGAGAATACCGGCCGACTCGCCAGCCCCCACCAGGTTGCAGAACAAGGCATCAAAATACAAAGGGTGGCGCGCAAAAGCCTGGGTGAGGCTGCTGCCTTTCTCGATATCCGCCTTGATTTCAGCCAACAAGCGCTGCACCGAAGGATTGGAATGGCCGCGGCCCACAATATCGAACGATTGCAAGAGGGGCACGCCGGCTTTCATCATGGTCGCCAGCTGGCGGGTGAACAGCGTGATGTCCTTGTCGGTAATGCGCTTACCGCCACTGAACAGGGTGCCCTGCTTCTTGACCCGGGTCACGGTAATGCCTTGCTTGCGCAACTGGGCATTGACCATGGCTTCGCCGCCGGCCTGCAACTGGCCTTTGACTTTCTTGCCGCGTTTGTCCATCCCCTCCCACAGGAAGGTGGCGTCCTTGACTGCTTTTGCCGCTGTGGCCATAGAAGTTTTCCTTAGAGATTAGTAACGGCCTCGACCTCTTCCAGCGAGGTGAGTCCGGATTTCACTTTCAACAGCCCGGCCTGACGCAAATCGAGCACGCCTTCGAGCCTGGCTTGGTCGGCAATATCGGATTCATCTCCACCCTTGAGAATGATGCGAACCATGGCGTCGGTGATCGGCATCACCTGATAAATACCCACTCGGCCCTTGTAGCCGGAGCCGCCGCAAATCTCGCAGCCAACGGGCTTGTAGGGTTTCCAGCTGCCGTCCAGTTGCGCTTCGGTGAAGCCGGCTGCCAGCAAGGCTTCGTGCGGGATGTCGGCAGGCTGTTTGCAACTGCACAGCTTCCGTCCCAGCCGCTGGGCGGTGATCAGAATCACCGAGGACGCCACGTTGAACGGCGCCACGCCCATATTGAGCAGGCGGGTCAAGGTGCCGGGCGCATCGTTGGTGTGCAGGGTGGACATCACCATGTGGCCGGTTTGCGCAGCCTTGATGGCGATGTCGGCGGTTTCCAGGTCGCGAATCTCGCCGACCATGATGACGTCCGGATCCTGCCGCAGAAAGGACTTCAACGCCGCCGAAAAGGTCAGTCCTGCCTTGTCGTTGACGTTGACCTGGTTGATCCCGGGCAACTGGATTTCCGCCGGGTCTTCCGCGGTCGAGATGTTGACGTCGGGCTTGTTGAGAATATTCAGGCAGGTATACAGCGACACGGTTTTACCGGAGCCGGTGGGGCCGGTCACCAGCACCATGCCGTAGGGTCGCTGCACCGCATTCATCAGCAGCGCTTTCTGGAACGGCTCGTAACCCAGCGCTTCGATGCCCAGCTGCGCGCTGGTCGGGTCCAGAATACGCATGACGATCTTTTCGCCATACAGCGTGGGCAGCGTGCTGACCCGAAAGTCGATGGCGCGGTTTTTCGACAGCACCATTTTCATGCGGCCATCCTGCGGTACGCGTTTCTCCGAGATGTCCAGCCGCGACAGCACCTTGATGCGTGAAGCAATCTTGTCCTTGATCGCCATCGGCGGCTGCGCCACCTCAGCCAGGATGCCGTCACGGCGGTAGCGAATGCGGTAATATTTTTCGTAGGGTTCGAGATGGATATCGGACGCGCCCTGATTGATCGCATCGAGCATGATTTTTTGCAGATAACGCACCACCGGCGCATCGTCGATTTCGATGCCGCCCGTATCCTGTTGCGCAGCCGCCGATTCATCTTCTGCGAAATCCAGATTGAGCTCTTCGGCATTCAACACGGCCAGCGTGTTTTCTGCTGCCTCGCCCGCCTTCGCGATCAATTTTCCCAGCTTGTCGTCTTCCACCACCACCGGCTCGACCGCCTGACCGGTCTGGAATTTCACTTCGTCCAGCGCCTGCATGTGGGTGGGGTCGGACGTGGCAACATAGAGTTTGTTGCCACGCTGATACAGTGCGATCACACGACGCTTCTGCACCAATTTGGGGTCGAGCAGCCCTTGCGGAAGGCTGTCGACATCCATGGCATTCAGATCCAGATAAGGATAGCCGAAGGAAACGGCTGCAAATGCTGCAATCTGGTCGGCCTTGAATCGCTGGCCTCTGACGAGCTCGGTCACAAACGAATCGCCGGATTGGCTGGTACGCTTCCACACGCCCTCGGCATCCGCCTCCGTCAACCAGCCCTGGTTAACCATGGCGCGCGCCAGTCCGGTTAAATTGATATTACTTGTCACAGCGGCCATAAATCGGTTCCAGACAATTTCTGCGTCAAATTATCGCCCGCATCATCATGCCAAGCCGGCCTGCGAATCGGGAATCACTGGCCTTAACGGCGATTATTCGTCTAAATTGAGGGTTTTCCGGACGAAACTTCATCCAGTGTCGGCGGATAGATGCGCGCCATCTTCACTGCCCGATCCTGCGTTTGCACAATTTCCACCGGCACATTGTTCAATTTAAGACTCACCCCGACTTCGGGAATATCCTCAAACTGATCCAGCAACAGGCCATTCAGCGTTTTGGGTCCATCCAGCGGCAATGACAACCCCAGCTTGCGATTCAAGTGGCGCAATAACACCGACCCCTCGGCCAGCCAGCTGCCATCCGCTTCGCGCCGCAAATAGCCGGTATCGGACGGCGCCTGCGTGGTGAACTCGCCAACCATTTCTTCAAGCAGGTCTTCCAGGGTGACCAGACCTTGCAGCTCTCCGTATTCATCGACCACCAGCGCCAGTCGTTTCCGTCCGCCCTGAAAATTACGCAGCTGCGTAAATAATGGCGTGCCCGCCGGAACGAAGTATGGCTCTTCAAGGTTGTCTTTCAAGGTGTCCGGATCCAGCTCCTCGCCCGTCAAGGCGTGCAACACACGCCGCACATGCAACACGCCAAGCAAATTGTCCGATGAACCCGCATGCACGATCAGCCGCGTGTGGTGGCTGGTGGAAATCTGCTGACGCAGCTTCTCGGGATCGTCCTCGATGTCGATCGCCTCGATCTGGTTGCGCGGCGTCATCACGTCGTCAACCGTGATGTCTTCGAGTTCCAGCAGGTTCACCAATATTTTATGGTGTTCGCGCGGCAGCATCCCGGAAGACTCCAGCACAATCGTACGCAGCTCTTCCAGCCCCAAGCGGCTGCCATGCCCCGGCTCGGGCGGCTTGATTCGCATCAGCCACAGCAAACCCTGCACGAACAGGTTGACGAACCAGATCACGGGGTACATCAGCTTGAGCATCGGCATCAGCACATACCCCGCGGGATAAGCGATGCGCTCGGGATAGGATGCGCCAATCACCTTGGGCGTGACTTCGCTGAACACCAGAATCAGGAAGGTCAGCAGCAAAGTTGCCAGCGACAGCGCAACGTCCGAATCGCCGTACAGGCGAATGGAAATAATCGTCGCCAGCGTCGCCGCCACAATATTGACCAGGTTGTTGCCCAGCAGAATCACACCGAGCAATTTGTCGGTCTGGTTCAACAGTGCCTGAGTCAGGATCGCGCCCCGGTGACCGGTTTCGGCGGCATGCCGCAAACGATAGCGGTTGATCGCCATCATCGCGGTTTCAGACGCGGAAAAGCAGGCAGACACAAGCAACAGTCCCGCGAGCAGGCCGAACAACGTACCAATAGACAAAGTTTCCAAGAATTATTCCTGAACAGAACGGATCAAAGGCGTTGCCGGACCGGAAAAATCAGCGTCCAAGCAACACTTCCAGCACGAACTGCGTGCCCAGATAGGCCAGCAGCAGCAGCGTAAAGCCGGTAATCGTCCAGACCAGCGCCGTGCGGCCGCGCCAACCGCGATAATGACGCCCCAGCAACAGGCCGCCGAACACCAGCCAGGACAGGATTGCGAACACGGTCTTGTGCGAAATCTGCAAGGCCTTGCCGAAGAGTTCTTCCGAAAAAAGCGCCCCGCTCAGCACCGCCAGCGTCAACAATGCGAAACCGATACCGATCGATCTAAACAGCATTGCTTCCAGCGTCAGCAGCGGCGGCGCGCTATCCGGCATGTGCGCACCGCGATGCAGTTGCTTCTCCAGCAGCGTCATCAATACCGCGTGCAAGGCTGCCACCGCCAGCAAACCGTATGCAAGAAACGACACCGCCAGATGCGCGCGCAAAGCCAGCGCCTGAGAGTTGGGAATGACGTGAGTGGCACTGAACAACGCCATAGCCAGCACCGACACCGCCGCCAGCCCGCTCACCCACGACAGCAGGCGCGCCAGCGGCGCGCCGTGGCTGGACACCCAGTAAACCAGCACCGTCAGCCATAAAATCGTCGACAGGGAATTGCCGAATCCGAGCCGGATGTCGCCGTTACCCAGCATCGACTGATAAATCAGCGCCCCATGCGCCAGCAAGGCCAGCGGCAGTAAAAGCCGCACCGACAGAGCGTGCGGCGAGCGCCGCAAGCGCCAGGCCACCCAGGCATAGAGCGCGCTCACACATAAAGTAACCAGCAATAGCACAGACATTCGTTAAAATGGGTATCTCGAAGATGGAAATCGCAACCAGCCAGCCTCATTATCCATGCCGCCCCCGGCGGCAACAAGGAAGCCATGTTAGATAATCTCAGCGGACGTCTCGCCGGCGTCGTCAAAAGCTTGCGCGGACAGGCGCGCATTACCGAAGACAACGTGCAGGACACCTTGCGCCAGGTGCGCCTGGCCTTGCTTGAGGCCGACGTTGCGTTACCCGTCGTCAAAGACTTCATTGAGGCCGTCAAAACGCGCGCCCTCGGCAAGGAAGTGCTCACCAGCCTGTCGCCGGGCCAGGTGCTGATCGGCATTGTCCACGAAGAACTCACCCGCCTGATGGGCGGCGAAAACGCCGAGCTGAATCTGGCCGCCACCCCGCCCGCCGTGATTTTGATGGCCGGCCTGCAGGGTTCGGGCAAAACCACCACCAGCGGCAAGCTCGCGCTGCTGCTGAAAAACCGCAAAAAGAAAGTCCTGCTCGCCTCGGCCGACGTCTACCGTCCCGCCGCGATCGAGCAGCTGCGGCTGCTCGGCAAGCAGCTCGACGTCGGCTTTTTTGAAGCCGGCGACGAGCGCGATCCGCTGAAAATCGCCCGGGCCGCGCAAGACTACGCACGCAAACAGTTCTTCGATGTGCTGATCGTCGATACCGCTGGCCGGCTGGCGATCGATGAAGCGATGATGGCCGAGATCCGTGCATTGCACGCCGCCGTCAACCCGGTCGAGACCCTGTTCGTGGTCGACGCCATGCAGGGCCAGGACGCAGTCAACGTCGCCCGGACATTCAACGAAGCGCTGCCGCTCACCGGCATCGTGCTGACCAAGCTCGACGGCGATTCGCGCGGCGGCGCGGCCCTGTCGGTGCGACAGGTCACCGGCAAGCCGCTCAAGTTCATCGGCGTGAGCGAAAAGCCCGCCGGGCTGGAAGCCTTTCACCCCGAGCGCATGGCGCAGCGCATCCTCGGCATGGGCGATGTGCTCTCGCTGATCGAGCAGGCGCAAGGCTCGGTCGACCTGGCCGAGGCCAGGAAGCTCGCCGACAAGGTCAAGAAGGGCAAGGACTTCGACCTCGAAGACTTCAAGGCGCAAATCCAGCAGATGCGCAAAATGGGCGGCATGTCGGCCCTGATGGATAAACTGCCCGGCGCCGGCCAGATGAACCTGCCGGCAGGCGCCGACGACAAGTCCGTCAACCGGATCGAAGGCATCATCAACAGCATGACCCCGCTGGAACGGCGCAAGCCCGACCTTCTCAAGGCCTCGCGCAAGCGCCGTATCGCTGCGGGCGCGGGGGTGCAGGTGCAGGAGGTCAACAAGCTGCTGAAGCAGTTCGAGCAGGCGCAAAAGATGATGAAAATGATGGGTAAAGGCGGCCTCTCAAAAATGATGCGCGGCATGAAGGGCATGATGCCGGGCATGCGCTAACGCATAGGGACAGCACTTATCTGTGGCAAGCCGCGAAGTTTTAGGTATAATTCTCGGTTTTCTCCGTTTCCCCGGTGGGTTAAATCATGGTCGTTATTCGTCTTTCGCGCGGCGGCGCTAAAAACCGTCCCTTCTACAACGTGGTGGTCGCCGATTCGCGCTGCCGCCGCGACGGCCGCTTTATCGAGCGCGTCGGCTTCTACAATCCGGTTGCCCCCGAAGGCGCCGAAGCGGTTCGCCTGGACCAGGAGCGCATCAGCTACTGGACCAGCAACGGCGCCCAGATGTCCGACACCGTCGCGCGTCTGGTCAAGCAAAACAAGCCCGCCGCAGCCGCAGCTTGACTTGAATTGAGCAACGACAGCGACTGGGTCGTGATGGGGCGTATCGCCGCCCCGTTCGGTATCAAGGGTTGGGTCAAGGTCCAGCCCTTTAGCGAAGACCCGGGCACGCTGATGGATTTTGCATCCTGGCGTATCGGGCGCGGCGCCGAACAGACGCATTACAGCGTCGAGGCCATCCAGGACCACAGCAACACCCTGGTCGCCAAACTGGTAGGGGTCGACGACCGCGACAAGGCCCATGCCCTGCGCGGCCAGGAAATTTCGGTGGCGCGCAGTGCCTTGAAGCCGCCGGAAGAGAACGAGTTTTTTTGGTCGGACTTGATCGGCCTCACCGCAGTCAACCGCGATGGCGTCGCGCTCGGCAAGGTGGATAGCCTGATGGAAACCGGCGCGCAAGACGTGCTGGTAATCAAGGGCGAACGCGAACATCTGATCCCGTTCATCGCGCAGTTTGTCGGCAAGGTGGATGTGGCGGGCGGGCAGATCGAAGTGGACTGGGGCGAAGACTATTAAGGAGCAAGGGGTGCGCTTCGATGCCGTCACGCTTTTCCCCGAGATGTTCGATGCCATACTGGATCACGGCATCACCCGGCGCGCGCTGGATCGCGGCTTGTACCGGTTCAAATCGTGGAACCCGCGCGATTTCACCGACGATCCGCACCGCACTGTGGACGACCGCCCCTACGGCGGCGGCCCCGGGATGCTGATGCAGGCCGAACCGCTGGATCGCGCGTTAAACGCCGTCCAGCAGGATCTGGCCAGCGAGGGGTTGACGCCCTGGGTGGTGCATTTTTCACCCCGCGGTCGCCCGCTGACCCACCAGCGGGTGATGGCATTAAAAGACGCCGCATTGAACCAGAATCAGGCACTGGTTTTGTTATGCGGCAGGTACGAAGGCATCGACGAGCGGCTGCTGCAGCGCCGCGTGGACGAGGAAATATCGCTCGGCGACTTTGTGTTGTCGGGCGGCGAACTCCCCGCGCTGGCCTTGATGGACGCGCTCATCCGGCAACTGCCGGGCGCGTTGAACGACGCCGATTCGGCGGTGGAAGACTCTTTCGCCAACGGCTTGCTCGATTGCCCGCATTACACCCGGCCCGAGGTCTGGCAGGGTGAAGCCGTACCGGATGTATTGAAAAGCGGCAACCACGCCGCGATCGTCCAGTGGCGATTGCAGCAAAGCCTGGCGATCACGGCGGCGCATCGCCCCGATCTGCTGGCGATGCGCGGGTTGTCGAAGCAGGAACAGGATCTTCTCGCGGCGCACCCCGGTGCGGCGCAGAAAAAAGCGGTTCAGGGCCAATAAGCCCGGACCAATGTGAAACGGCGCGATGTCTGCCCCGGAGTCCAAACCGACCCGGCGGCCTACCTCTCCCGCCAGATGCAAGGAAACATCATGAACATCATCGAGCAACTCGAACAGGAAGAAATCGCCCGCCTGGGTAAAACCCTCCCCGACTTCGCCCCCGGCGACACCATCGTCGTTCAGGTCAAGGTCAAGGAAGGCACCCGCGAGCGTCTGCAGGCTTACGAAGGCGTCGTCATCGCCAAGCGCAACCGCGGCCTCAACTCGGCTTTCACCGTGCGCAAGATTTCCGCCGGCGAAGGCGTCGAGCGGACCTTCCAGACCCACTCGCCGCTGGTCGCCAGCGTCGAAGTCAAGCGCCGCGGCGATGTCCGCCGCGCCAAGCTGTACTACCTGCGCGAGCGTTCCGGCAAGTCCGCGCGCATCAAGGAAAAGCTGCCCGCCCGCAAGGTCAAGGGCGCCCCCCCCGCAGCAGCTGCCGAATAAGCAGTTATCTGCCGCAAGACAAAACGCCCGCTTCATGCGGGCGTTTTCGTATCTGCTCGTGTCCAGGCGCGTTCGCAGCCGCTTCATTCGCAATGCGATCCGAAAACCGTCAACCACCTCGTTCGCCAGCCTCGGCTAGAATGCCCTCATGTCCGCTTACGATGCCATCCTCTCCGCGCCGATATGCCGCCTCGGCGCCCGCTTCACCGGCGACGCGCTGACACGGCTGGATTTCTTGACTGCGGACATCCCTGCGTCCACACGGCTGGATGCGCGCGCACGCCAGTTGGCCGGCGAACTGGACGCCTACTGGGACAATCCTGCCCACCCGTTTGATTTGCTTTTTCTGCCGACGGGAACGCCGTTCCAGCTACGGGTGTGGCGCGCGCTGGTGGCGATTCCGGCCGGGCAACCGACTACATACGGCGCGCTGGCGAAACAGCTCGGCACAGCGGCGCGGGCAGTCGGCCAGGCCTGTGGCTCCAACCTCCTGCCCATCCTCATTCCCTGCCACCGCGTAGTAGCGGCCGACGGGCTGGGCGGCTTCATGCATTCGTCCAGCGGCACGCCGCTGGACGTCAAAACCTGGCTGCTGAATCATGAACAAAGGGCTCAATCCCAATCATGAACGGGACGCTGGTTGACCGCTTTTGCGATCATCTGTGGCTGGAAGACGGGCTGGCGAAATTAACGCTGGCGGCCTACCGGAACGACCTCACGCACTTTGCGGAATGGCTGGAAAAAGAACGGAAGCACATCCTGAATGCCGCCAAACCGGGGGATATTGAGGCATATCTGGCATGGCGCTTTAGCCAGCACGCGCAGCCGCGCAGTGCAGCGCGCTATACCTCGACGCTCAAACGATTTTATCGTTATCTGCTGCGCGAAAACCTGATCGCCGCCGATCCCACGCTCAATCTCGACAGCCCCAAGCTGCCGCGCTCGCTCCCCAAGACCTTGACCGAAAACGATGTGGAACGCCTGCTCGACAGCGCCGACATCAACACCCCGCTGGGATTGCGCGACCGCGCGATGCTGGAGACCCTGTACGCGACCGGCTTGCGGGTATCGGAACTGGTGGGTCTGAAGCTGACCGCGGTCAATATCAACGACGGCGTGCTGCGCGTGACCGGCAAGGGCAACAAGGACCGGCTGGTGCCGCTGGGCGAAGAATCGGTGCAGTGGCTCAGGCGTTATCTGGCGGATGCGCGCCCGCTGCTGCTGGACAGGCAGCTCTCCGATGCGGTGTTCGTCACCGCGCGCGGCGCCGGCATGACGCGGCAGGCGTTCTGGTATCTGATCAAACGCCACGCGCTTGCTGCCGGCATCGCGCGTCCGCTATCGCCGCACACGCTGCGCCACGCCTTTGCCACGCATCTGCTCAACCACGGCGCGGACCTGCGGGTGGTGCAGATGCTGCTCGGCCACAGCGATATTTCCACCACGCAAATTTACACGCATGTGGCGCGCGAACGGCTGAAGCAGCTGCACGCGCAGCATCATCCGCGCGGGTAGGCCCTCGCTCACACCCGCTTGCTCGGCTTCGCCAGATAAAACCACTCCTGCCCGGGCTGTGCGTTCGGGTTGGGAAACACGATGTAGCCATCGCTGTCGGCCGCCACGGCGGCGCCGTTGTGACGCGTGCCGATCAGCTCGCCTGCGCGCACGGGATCGAAACTGGACCAGGCACGCGCGAACCGGTCGTCGGCATGGGCGCGGTCGATGACCTCGTACAGCCGCAGCGCCTCGGTGTCCGCTACAGCCTGGGGCGCGGGTGCGGCAATCAGTTGCAGGTGTGCAAGGGTATTGAGAATGGCGCGCCAGGCCACGTCGGGCGCAGCCGGATCGTCATGCTGGCCGCATTCGAGGGTGAGCGCGATACCGCCCTGCGCGCGCATGAACTCGGTGGTGCCCACGCCGTAGCTGACGTCGGCTTCGCGCGCCGAGACGCCGGCTGCCAAACGCCGCGCGACGCCGGTGGCGTAGGTGTCGAGCCAGCCGTCGACAAAGCGGCGAACGCCCAGCCGCAGCGCCAGCGCGGTTTCCTCGGCGGAGCGCGCAAACGGCTCCAGCGAACCCTGGTTGTCTTGCGGCCCCAGCATGACAAACGGCTGACCCGCAGTGTGGAATGAATGCAGGTCGAGCAGCGCATCATGCTGCGCCAGCAATGGACACAGCCAGTTGGCAATGCGGTCTTCGAACTCGACCGGATTGCCGGTCGGAACCAGATTGCGATTGAGGTTGCGGTCCCCCATGCGCTGCTGGCGCAAATAGGCCAGCGGATTGGCGACGGGAACAAAGGTGACGCGACCCGCAACAAGGGCAAGCTGCCCGGATTCGATTTCGCTGATCGCACGACGGATCGCCCAGGTGCCGCAAATTTCGTTGCCATGCACCGCACCCAGCACGATCAGGCGAGCGCCCGCTGCCATCCCGGTGAACGAGACCGATTGAAAATGCAGGGATTCGAGTTCACTCATGTATGCAAAGCCTTAAATAACAACGACACACTCGACACCAGCAACAACACACCAATCAGCCGGGTCATCTGTCCCCGGCTGATGCCGACATGCACGCGCCCGCCCAGATAAAGCGCCCCCAGCATGAACGGTAGCGCGACAAAATAGGCGGCCCACACAGTGACGGTCATCAGCAGTCCGACAACCAGAAAGCTGGCAATCCGCATGAGTCCTTCGGTAAAAAACAGCGCCGAAAGGGTCGCGCGCAAATCGCTTTTATCGCGAATGCGATGGGTCAGATAAATAACATACGGCGGCCCGCCGGTGCCGAACAATGCGCCCACCGTGCCGCCGGTAAGCGAAGCCGGCGCCGCCCAGGCGCGCGAAATCGGCTTGTCTCCATGAATATAGAGCAGACTGCGCAGCGCGAAAATGAAAACAAACGCGGCCAGGACAATCAGCATGGGTCTGGCCGGCAAATTGACCAGCAGGCTGGTGCCCAGGATCACGCCGGCAACGCCGAACGGCGTCAGCGCCGCAACCTCGCCCCATTTCACCCGCTTGAAATTGAAGCCGCCGATCACGATCGACGCGGTGGTATCCAGCAGCAAAACCAGCGGCACGACAAACTTCAGCGGCAGAAACAGCGCCAGCAACGGCACCGAAATCAGCCCCGAGCCAAAGCCGGTGATGCCGCGGATAAAGTACGCCGCCAGCAGGATGGCCGCCGCACCCGCCATCTGGCCGGCGGCGATCTGTTCAAACATCACGTGCGGGCGCCGCGCTCGATGGTGATGCCCAGCTCCTTGATGTCCGGCACGATGGCAAACTTGGTCACCGACACTTTCACCCACGGCGAGCCGAATTCATCGCGCACAATGGCCGCAACATGCTCAGCCACCGACTCCACCAGCGTGATAGGCTGCGGCGCGTTGTGCAGGTAATCCTTCACCCGCATGGCCACCGCGCCATAGTCGATGGTGTCAGCCACATCATCCGTCCCCCCCGCCTTGCTGTCTGGCAAGCCGATTTCGAGATCGAGCCGCACCGGCTGCGGAACTTTGCGTTCCCACTCGTACACGCCGATAATCAGGTTCAGACGAAAGTCTCTTAAAAACAAAATGTCCATTGCTTTATTATTCACCGCGCCGCTTGCAACGGGCTCAAACCAAACGCGCCATTTTACCGACTTATGACCACACTGTTGTTTATTGCTGTTGCCTATCTGATTGGCTCGCTGTCGTTTGCCGTGATTGTCAGCCGTGCCATGCACCTGCCCGACCCGCGCAGTTTTGGCTCCGGCAACCCCGGCGCGACCAACGTGCTGCGCTCCGGACGCAAGACCGCCGCCGCGTTGACGCTGCTGGGCGATGCCCTCAAGGGCTGGGTGGCGGTGGTGCTGGCGCGCTGGCTGGCGCCGCAATTCGGTCTGGCTGACGAGATTGTGCTGCTGTGCGCGCTGGCCGTATTTATCGGGCACCTGTATCCGCTCCTCTTCAGCTTCAAAGGCGGCAAAGGCGTCGCCACGGCGCTTGGCGTGCTGACAGGCCTCAATCCCTGGATCGGTCTGGCGTGTCTGCTCACCTGGTTGCTGGTCGCCGGGGTGTTTCGCATCTCCTCGCTCGCCGCATTGACCACTGCCCTGCTCGCCCCGGTTTACACGGTATTTTTGATGGGTTGGGGGGATACCAGCCAAACCGTGCTGGTGATCGCCTTGCTGCTGGTCTATCGTCACAAGAGCAATCTCGTGAACCTGATGTCGGGCCAGGAAGGGCGCATCGACAAGCGAACGTAAACACACCATGTTCGAAAAAACCATCGGTCACGCCAAGGACAGCCTCGCCGAGGTCTCGCGCGAAGCAATAGACCGCGCGGGCGAGCGGCTATCCGGGGTGGTGAAGGAAGGCGTCTCGCAAGCCGGCACCGAACTGAAAGACGTCATCTGGGAAGCCAGTCAGGAAATCGACGCCAAACTCGACAAGATTTCCGACGAAATTCACGCCCAGCGGCAGTTTACCAAGGACGATGTACGCGAACTGGTCGACTATGCCGGTGAAAAACTCGGCACGCTGATGGACGAACGCATCGTCCGCGCCAAAACTGAAATTTCCTCGCTGGTGCAGGAAAAAGTCGAATTTTTCAAGCACGAAATCGACAGCTTTTTCATCGAGCGCCAGCGCGACCTCGCGCGCGAGCGGCGGCGGCTGTTCATCAATGTTGCCATCGCCATTCTGGCGTCGCTGTCGCTGGGATTTGTGTCCTGGCTGTATCACCAGTATCTCGGCGGCGCGCTCGATGTATTCGCCATCTTTCGCATCGTGTTTGCCTCGCTGGCGGGCGGCTATGCGGCCTATCTGGCGGTCAGGCTGCTGCGCCGCTGGCTGTCGATGTCGGAACACAAAAAAGACACGCTATTCCTGGTCAGCCGCTATTGGGGCGTGTTGCGACCGGTGAGCATTTTCGGCACCCTGATTCTGGTATGCCTGATGGCGATATTGGTCGGTTTCTTGTTATTCCCGGATCAAATCGCGCAGCTCACCGGCAGCGAAAAATGGCTCAAGAACCTGCGCGAAGCCTATCCCCTGATTCGGTGACGCTCCGGTTTTCGCCGCTCACACCGCTTCGAGCGTTGACAACGCCCAACGCGGCTTGACCGCAAAGCTCAAATCCGGCTGCGCCATCGCCCCCGACAATGTCGATGCCAGTCGCTGCGCGCCGGCGTAAGCAATCATGGCGCCGTTGTCGGTGCAAAATTCCATGCGCGGATAAAACACCGTGATGCCGCGCCTGGCGGCTTCGCCCGTCAACTGCGCACGCAAGTGGGTGTTGGCGCCCACGCCGCCGGCAACCACCATTCGGGTTGCGCCGCTTTGCCTGCAGGCCGCCAGGCTCTTGCGTACCAGCACCTCCACCGCCGCCGCCTGAAACGCGGCGGCGATATCCGCCGCGTGGGCCAGACCTTCCTTGCGCACCAGCGTCAGCACGGCCGTTTTGAGGCCGCTGAAACTGAAATCGAAATCGCCCGAATTCAGCATCGGACGCGGCAAATTGAAACGCGTGGCGTCGCCGGTTGCCGCCAGCTTCGACAGCGCCGGCCCCCCCGGATAGCCCAGGCCCAGCAACTGCGCGGTCTTGTCGAACGCTTCGCCCGCCGCGTCGTCCAGCGTTTCGCCGAGCAAGCCATAGCGCCCCACGCCGGAAACCAGCATCAATTGGGTATGGCCGCCCGACACCAGCAAGGCGACAAACGGAAACGCGGGGGGGGTATCGGAAATCAGCGGCGACAGCATGTGGCCTTCGAGGTGATGCACCCCAACCGCGGGAATATCGAGCGCGTACGCCAGCGCGCGCGCCATGCCCGCTCCCACCAGCAAAGCGCCGGCAAGCCCCGGACCCTGCGTATAGGCAATGCCATCGAGGTCGGCCAATGTGCGCCCGCTCTCAGCAAACACCTGACGCGTCAATGGCAGCAAACGCCGGATGTGGTCGCGCGACGCCAGTTCCGGCACCACGCCGCCATATTCGTTGTGCATGGCGATCTGCGAATACAAAGCGTCCGCCAGCAGGCCCCGCGCGCTGTCATACAGCGCGACACCGGTTTCATCGCAGGAGGATTCGACGCCAAGTACCAACATTAGG
>NCIF01000213.1 GCA_002256785.1 Hydrogenophilales bacterium 17-61-9 | reverse complement strand
TCCAGAGCGCAGGATACCCGGTCGGCGTTGCACGTTTTGACCCAGACGGGCAGCGCGGGCCGGTGCCGGGGGCGGTGGGAGGAATGTTTCCAAAAGGAGGAGCTCAAATGTCTTTCATGCCCGGCGACAGCAAATGGGGGGCGCCGAAGTTCGTCGAGGTGAATGAACTGTTGAATCGATTTGGCAATGCCCAAGAGTCCACCTAGCGGGCAATAAAAAGGCCGCTTCCATTTTGGAAGCGGCCTTTTCGAATGTGCTGCTTGCCGCTCGCTACTTCACGGCTTCCTTCAACTGATCAAGGATGGCCGGGTTTTCCAGGGTGGAAATGTCTTGCGTGATGGTCTCGCCCTTGGCGATCGCGCGCAGCAGGCGGCGCATGATTTTGCCGGAGCGGGTTTTCGGCAGGTTGTCGCCAAAGCGGATTTCGTCGGGCTTGGCGATCGGGCCGATTTCCTTGGCCACCCAGTCGCGCAGGTCGGCGACGATTTTCTTCGCAGCCTCGCCGCTGGCGCGCGCGCCTTTCAGCACCACAAACGCCACCACCGATTCACCCTTGATGTCGTGCGGACGCCCCACCACGGCGGCTTCGGCAACCAGCGGATGCGACACCAGCGCGGACTCGATTTCCATGGTGCCCAGGCGGTGGCCGGATACATTCAGCACGTCGTCGATGCGCCCCATGATCCAGAAGTAGCCATCCTTGTCGCAATGGGCCGAATCGCCGGCGAGATAGGTGGTACCGCCGAGTTCGTCGGGGAAGTAGGTGTGCCGGAAGCGGTCGGGGTCGTTCCACAGGGTGCGCAACTGGCTGGGGAACGGCCGTTTGATCACCAGCAGGCCGCCGTGGCCGGACTCGACGGGATGACCGGTTTCGTCGACCACCGCGGCCATGATGCCGGGCAGCGGCAGCGTGCACGAGCCCGGCTTGGTCGCGACGGCGCCGGGTAGCGGCGAAATCATGTTCGAGCCGGTTTCGGTCTGCCACCAGGTGTCGACGATGGGACAGCGGCTGCCGCCGATCACTTCGTGGTACCAGATCCAGGCTTCGGGGTTGATCGGTTCGCCCACGGTGCCGAGCAGGCGCAGCGAGCTGAGGTCGTGTTGCGCGGGCAACTCGGAACCCAGCTTGATCAGGCTGCGAATTGCGGTCGGCGCGGTGTAGAACGTCGTGACCTTGTGTTTGGCAATAACTTCCCAGAAGCGTCCGGCATGCGGATAAGTCGGAATGCCCTCGAAGATGACTTCGGTCATGCCCAGCGCCAGCGGGCCGTAGGCCACATAGGTGTGACCGGTGATCCAGCCAACGTCGGCGGTGCACCAGTAAACGTCGGTATCGGGCTTGGCGTCGAATACCCATTGCATGGAAAGAATGGCGCCCAGCAGATAGCCGCCGGTGGAATGCTGCACGCCCTTGGGCTTGCCGGTGGAGCCCGAGGTGTAGAGGATGAACAGCGGATGTTCGGCCGATACCCACACCGGTTCGCTGGTGTCGGCCTGGGTGTGCGTGAGCTCGTGCCACCACAGGTCGCGCATGCCCCAGTTGACCGCGCCGCCGGTTCGGCGATACACGATCACGCGCTCGACGCAGCTGGTGTCGCCCATCGCCAGGGCTTCGTCGACCGCGCGCTTGAGCGCCACGGCCTTGCCGCCGCGCATGCCTTCGTCGGCAGTGATCACCACCTTGGCGCGCGCGTCCTCAATGCGCTCGAACAGACTCTTGGCGGAAAAACCGCCGAACACCACCGAGTGAATCGCGCCGATGCGTGCGCACGCCTGCATCGCCACCACCGCTTCGATGCTCATCGGCATATAAACGATGACGCGATCGCCCTTTTCCACCCCCAGCGATTGCAGGCCATTGGCCAACTGGCACACGCGCGCATGCAGTTCCTTGTAGGAGACCTTCGTCACGCCACCGCCGTCTGCTTCAAAAATCAGCGCGGTCTGGTTGCCGCGTGTCGCCAGGTGGCGGTCGAGGCAGTTGTATGACACGTTGAGTTCGCCGTCTTCGAACCACTTGTAGAACGGCGCGTGCGACTCGTCGAGCGAGCGGGAAAAAGGCTTGTGCCAATCGAGCTGCTGGCGCGCCAGCTTTGCCCAGAACCCCGCGTAATCGGCCTCCGCCTGCTGGCTCAATGCGCGATACGCCGCCATGCCGGATACGTTGGCCTGCCCGACGAAGTCGTCCGCAGGCGGAAACACACGGGTTTCGGTCAAAATCGACTCAATGTCTGCCATATCGCCTCTCCACTGATAAAGTTGTGCTGATCAATCATTCTAATTCAAGCCCCCGGATTCAAATCCAATGACCCCGCCATGAGCCATTCCGTCCTTGATCGTGTTGCCCGCTGTTCACGTTTTGGCCGTCGCCTGCTGGAAGCGCAGCCGCAGCTGGCCGAAGCCGTG
>NCIF01000212.1 GCA_002256785.1 Hydrogenophilales bacterium 17-61-9 | reverse complement strand
CCCAAGACAGTCGAAAACTTTCTTCAATATGTGCGCGATGGCTTTTTTGATGGAACCATTTTCCATCGGATCATTGACGGATTCATGATCCAGGGTGGGGGATTCGAGCCAGGCATGACGCAAAAACCGACCCGCAGCGCGATCCCCAACGAAGCTGGCAATGGCCTGAAAAACGATACCTATACAGTCGCCATGGCGCGCACCAACGACCCCAACTCGGCAACAGCGCAGTTTTTCATCAACGTTGCAAACAACGGGTTTCTCAACCATACCGCGCCGACTCCACAAGGCTATGGTTATGCTGTATTCGGCAAAGTGGTCGAAGGCATGGATGTCATCGACAAATTGAAAAAAGTCAAAACAGGCAATCGCGCGGGTCATCAGGACGTTCCACTGGAAGACGTCGTCATAACCAAAGCCGAAATCGTCTGAACAAGGTAATGCGTTCAGGTCGCACCTACTTTATTGCGGACCTGCACCTCACTGACGAACGCCCGGTCGCGACCGGGCGTTTTTTTCGCTTTCTGGAAGAAGAGGCTAAGGGCGCTGACGCACTCTATATTCTGGGTGATTTATTTGAAGCCTGGATTGGCGACGATCACGATGAGCAGGTGGCGCATGACACGGCACGACGCCTCAAGTCGCTGGCTGATACTGGAACGCCCATATTTTTCATGCCTGGCAACCGCGACTTCATGCTGGCTAAAGTTTATGCCCGAAGATCAGGCATGACGCTTATCCCCGATCCGACCCGCATCAATCTGTATGGCACGGCAACACTTTTAATGCATGGCGACACACTCTGTATCGACGATGTCGCCTACCAGACCTTTCGTCGTCGGATACGCCACCCCTTCATGCTTGGTTTGTTACGCCGTTTGCCTTTTTCATGGCGACGCAAAATGGCCAGTCAAGCACGCGCAGGAAGCGAGTCAGCCAAGGCATCAAAATCTAGCGACATCATGGATGTCAACATTAAAGCTGTTGAGCGTTCTCTACGCACCCATCACGCACAACGATTGATTCATGGCCACACCCATCGACCGGCAAAGCATATCCACCTCCTAGACGGTCAAGAATGCGAGCGGTGGGTGGTCCCCGACTGGTATATCCGCTGGGGTTATGTGCTGTGTGACGGTCATGGATGCGCGCTAAAAGCGGAACCGTTATTTACTGAACCGCCGGAACATAAAATCGCATCGAATCAAGGCCAATGATCTGAACCACGATCAATGGTTTTTAAACAAGGCCTCAAACGCGCCTCTCCCCTATATTTCGTGCGCCGATACCACAGCATCACAACATTCAGGCGAGTCCACGCTGCAGATCGGCCTTGATATCTACAATCGACTCCAAACCAACCGCAATTCGAACCAGGCCATCGCTGATGCCAGCAGCCATCCGTTGCTCGGATGTCATTCTGCTATGAGTGGTGGTGGCGGGATGCGTGATAGTTGTTTTGGTATCACCCAGATTGGCGGTAATGGACAACATCTTCGTCGAATCGATAAGCTTCCAGGCTGCATCTTTCCCGCCTTTCAACTCAAAAGACACGATACCCCCACCAGTTGTTTGTTGCGTCATCGCCAAGTCATGCTGCGGATGCGATGGCAGACCCGGATAGAAAACACGCGCAACCGCAGGCTGGGATTCAAGCCAAAGCGCCAAAGCAATGGCATTTTTGGAATGTGCTTCCATCCGAATGGTTAAGGTCTCCATACCTTTTAATATTACCCAAGCGTTAAATGCCGATAAGGTAGGGCCAGCGGTACGGAGAAATGTATACACCCCTTCCATCAGCGCTTTGCTACCCAGCACGGCCCCACCCAGTACTCGTCCCTGGCCATCGAGATATTTAGTCGCAGAGTGAATAACAATATCCGCCCCCAAAGATAGTGGCTTTTGCAAGGCAGGGGAACAGAAACAGTTATCGACTGCCAGCCACGCACCAGAAGCGTGAGCAATATCGGAAAGTGCGCGAATATCACTTACCTCAGTCAGCGGATTAGAAGGTGACTCAACGAAGAATAGCTTCGTATTGGGCTTTAAAGCTGTATGCCATTCGGACGGATCGGTTGGTGAGACATACGTTGTCTCGATCCCGAAGCGCCCAAGAATGTTACTAAATAATTGTACAGTCGACCCAAAAATCGAACGTGATGCAACCACATGATCGCCAGCTTTCATTAATCCCATTACGGTCGCTAAAATGGCGGCCATTCCAGACGCAAACGCCACGCACCGCTCCGCTCCTTCAAGCGCTGCCAATCGGTCCTCCATCATTGAAACCGTTGGGTTGGTGAAACGCGCATAAATCGGACCCGGTTGTTCACCCGTGAATCGCGCCGCAGCCTCGGCCGCACTCGAAAAAACGAAACTGGACGTTAGAAACATCGCCTCCGAATGCTCGTTG
>NCIF01000044.1 GCA_002256785.1 Hydrogenophilales bacterium 17-61-9 | reverse complement strand
GCCGTGGTCGCGGCGACGATGCGCCCAGCCGCACAGGGTGACGGTATTGCCGATATCGGCGGCGCTCACGGCGCCGCAGTAATGAGTACGCATGCTCTGTTTCCTGACTTGATACTTGGCCTATTGCGTTCCGGGGGGCGCTTCGCCTGAAGCAACGCCCATCGAGACGATGTATTTCAACGCGCGATCAACCGACACATTCAGTTCGATGACCTCGCTCTTTTTTACGAAAAAATAAAAGCCGTTGACCGGGCTCGGGGTGGTGGGGATGAACACCGCCACATGCTCGTCGGGCAACACGCGCGCCACCTCGCCCGGAAGATTGGTCTGGAACGCCAGCGACCAGGCTTCGGGATGCGGATAGCGCACCAGCAACACCTTGCGAAACGCATGGCCGCTGCCTGACAACAGGGTGTCGGAGACTTGCTTGACGCTGCCGTAGATGGTTTTCACCACCGGAATCCGGGTGAGCTGCCGCTCCCAGAAATCGATGATTTTCTGACCAAAAAAATTGGCGCCGAACACGCCGGTCAGGACGATGACCAGGAGTGTCAGGATGACACCCAGTCCAGGCACCCTCACCCCGAGCCAGGCCTCGGTCTGCCATGCGGCGGGCAGCACGGTCAGACTCTGGTCCATGGTGCCGATCAGCAGGTCGAGTACCCATAGGGTGATCCCCAGCGGCACCCAGATCAGCAGACCGGTAATGAAATAGCGTTTCATAGACAGAAAGTGGCAACGGCTCAAAACAAAGAAGCGGGCGCTACAAGCCGCCCGCTTTGCGGTGAAACCCGCGCTTTAGTTACTGGCCGGGCAGGCCGCGGTGCCGCAGGCGGGAGACGGGGCTTCGGGCTTGGCTTCAGCCTTTTTGCTGCTGCCGCCCTTGAAATCGGTGGCGTACCAACCGGTCCCCTTCAGCGCAAAACCCGGCGCCGTCACCTGTTTGGTGTACTGGTCTTCGCCGCAAGACGGGCAAACAGTCAGCGGGGCATCCGATACTTTCAGCATTTCGTCCTGCGCAAAACCACAAGACGCGCATTTGTAAGCATAGATCGGCATATAAATTCTTCGACAATCAATAAGTTGCGGGATTATTCCATTTCCCGATAGAGACGCCATTAATTTTGCACCTTCCCCTTCAAGGGGAAGGCTGGGATGGGGATGGGGCGCTATGCTGCCACACGTCTACCCCCATCCCCACCCTAACCCTCCCCTTGAAGGGGAGGGAATTGTGGTCGTTTCTAATGCAAAATGGAATTATACTCAATAGTGCCGGGCAAGGGGCGTCGCGCCGACTACCAGTTGAAGCCCAGGCTGCCATAGACGCGGCGGCTAAAGAGGTTGGTATTACGAAACTCTTCGTAATCCTTGCCCAGGTTCTGCCCAACCACGGCGGCCTCGACTTCGGTCCCCTGCCATTTCCAGCGGCGCGCCAGACGGACATCGACCCGGGTAAAGGCCTGCGTGTCATCACCCGGGGACAGCCATTTCTGCGCGTCACTGTATTGCACAAACACGCTGCTGTCCCAGCCGTTGCCGAAGCGGTAACGGGCGATTGCACCCCAGCTATTGCGTGGCGCGGACGCGGGAATATCCTTGTTGAAATTGACGACTGATGTGGCCGCGCTCAAGAAAACACGCGCATAGTGGGCGCTTACATCGAACGAGCGGGCCGGTCGCCAGCGCAGCTGAATCTCCCCGCCGTGCGCGTCAACCGAGCCGATATTGTCGTAAAAGAATACTTTTGGCTGAAAAGAGTTTGCGTCGCCGGGTGGGTTCGGCACCTTTTTCACCTCGCCTATAAAGCTGTCGATATGATCCCGATAAAGCCGCACATCCAGCTCAAGCTGCAACGCGCTCCACCGTCCAACATAACCCAGCTCGCGCGACAGGATGCGCTCGGGTTCAAGACCGCCATTACGCATGATCGTGGTATCAACCACCGCCCCGGCATCATTCAACAACACCTGATTGCCCCTCTCCTCAAAAAAAGTGGGCGAGCGGTAGGCGCGCGACACCCCCAGCCGGAGGACGTGATCCGGCGCCACGGTGAAGTTGACCGCGACGCGCGGCGAAATATCGGCGCCCGTGAAGTAATGGTGCTCCAGCATGGCGCCGCCCTGCAACAGCACCCGCTGGTGGGGCCGCCATTCAAGATTGCCGAACGCGCGCGCGATTTCGCCGCGCAGGGTCTTGCCGGAATTGTAGTTTTGCGGGCTCTTGACTGTTTCCTGCCACGCTTCGCCCCCCCACACCGCACGTAAATTGGGCGACCACTGCTCGTTGACCTGCAGGTCCATGCTGCTTCGGGACTGCAGCAGGTATTGATTTACCACGATATTGCCGTAATCGTCGCCTTGATAGACAAGGGGGGACACCCGCACATCCGCGTCAAACACATTTTGCGCATGGTAAGCCTGCACCCGCCATTCCCGACGTGCGGATTCCACCTTGCGATAGGCAAACTGCAAATAAAACGCGCTCGAATCCTGCTCCCGCGGTTCCAGTGCGAACCGCGGATCGTCGGTCAGCGCACCCGCGCGCCCGTTGCCCTGTTTCAGCCCGAATTGCGCCATCACATCCGAGTCCGCTGCGAGTTGCCAATCCAGACGACCATTCACGAAGTGGTTTTGGCTGGCTTCATAGTATTGGCCATCAGACACGCCAGGACTCACGGGAACATTCTGCTTGAAACGGTCCCGTTGCTGGGCCGAGACAGTGAGCCGATAGCGAAGCGCGGCGTCTCCCCCGCCATGGCGTACCGTCAGTCCACGCATATCCTGTGTGCCTGCCTGCATCGACACGAACTCGCCCGGCACCTGCGCCGCCGTTTTGGTGATGATGTTAATGACTGCCGCAAACGAATTGGCGCCATGGATCGAGGCATTCGGTCCGCGCACGACTTCGATGCGCTCGATGTCGTCGATCGCAAGCGGCAAATCCGTCCAGTTCACCGCACCATAGTGAGGGCTGTAGATCGAGCGGCCATCGACCAGCACCTGGAAACGACGCGAGTAAGCATCACCGAGGCCGTGATATCCGGCCGCCCAGGTGTTGTCGCGGGTGTAGGCAACCGAGAAACCCGGCACCAGTCGCAGCAAATCCGGGATATCGCGAAAGCCCGATGCCCGGATCATGTCCTGGTCGATGATCGTGACTGCTGCGGGCGCCTCGCTCACCGGCTGCGACAGCCGCGATACCGACAGCACGACGGGCAATTCGTCGAGAAAATCCGTTTCGGTAACGGCAGCCAGGGCTGACCCGGGCATTGCAAGGGCGCTGCCCAGCAGCGGCATCATCGCCAGCAGACTGATTGGGGTTCGTTGAAAGCGGCTCACTCGTCTCATGCCGCTGCGCTTTGCGCACCGGCTTCTCTATATAGGGTTATTACAATCAACCGATAACGGCTGGCAGCCGCCCGAGTTTAATTTCTCGGCCAAACGAGTAGAAATATCTGAAACATAAAACGGCGTCTTTTACCAGCCGAAGCTGAGACTGCCGTAAACGCGTCGGCTGAAGATGTTTTCCTGACGAAACTCACTGTAGTCCCGGCCCAGGTTTTGGCCGACCAGTGCGGCTTCGACTTCGGTCCCCCGCCATTTCCAGCGCCGCGCCAGGCGGGCGTCGACGCGGGTGAAGGCCGGGGTGACGTCGCCTTCGGCCAGCCATTTCACGCGCCCCGAGCGATAGACGCCGGCACTGGCGGTCCAGCCCCGCCCCAGATCGTAGCGCGCCAGCAGGCTGAAAAGATCGCGCGGCGTGGATTCGTTCAGGTCATTGTCGACGCTCGGCGCCGCGTTGACAAATGCGCGCGCATACTGGGCGGAGAGCCGGAACGCGGGCACGGGCTGCCAGCTCAGCTGCAGATCGCCGCCGCGCACGGTGAAGTCGTTGCGGTTGTCGAACTGCGCCGGCGCGCCGCTGCCGTTGATGTAATGGTGGATGGTGTCGTGAAACAGCCTGGCATCGAACTGCATGCGCTGCCCCGCATACTGGCCGACGTAAGCGATTTCGCGCGAGCGGATGCGTTCGGGCCGCAACTGCGGCGAAGGCGCGGCGATTTGCTGAAGCAGGATGCCGGTCGTTGTGTAATAGGTCAGGCTGCCTTGCTGCTCTTCCCCTGCAGCAGCAGGCCGGGCCGGGCACGCCATTCCAGGTTGGCGTAGGCGCGTGCGAGGACGCCGTCCAGCGTGTCGCGCGTATCGAAATAGCGCTGGCTTCTCACCGTTTCCCGCCGCAATTCGGCGCCCCACACCATCCGCCAGTCCGGCGCCAGGCGGCGGTTGACCTGGAGTTCGATATTGGCGCGGGTTTGCACGGCATCGCCGCCGGCGTCGAGCAGGTACGGCGTGGGAGCGGGCACGAGCGGCGGAACCAGCGGCGTGACATGCGGCGCATCCAGCGCATTGCGGCTGAAATACGCCTGCACCATCCATTCGTCGTCGGCGCTGTGCGCACGGCGATATTTAAACTGGACATACTGCGCGGACACGTCCTGCCGGGGGGGCTCTTCCGGATGCCGCAGGCTACCCGCCCGCCAGTCGCCCACCGTCACGCCGAACTGCGCGCTGAATTCGTCGGTGGCCGAGATCCGGTAATCCGCCCGCCCGTTGAGGAAATTGGTCCGGGTTTCCTCGTTCAGCGCCTCGACCAGGCTGCCTTCGCGAAAGTGGGTCTCGAAGCGGTCGCGGGCCTGCGCGGACAGGGTCATGCGGTAACGCAGGTCGCCCTGGCTCCCGCCGTGCCGTAGCGTCACCCCGGCCATGCCCTGCTCGCCGTATTGCACGGAGGCAAACGCCCCGGGGGTCTGGCTCGGGTCCTTGCTGACGATATTGACGACGGCCATGAACGCATTGGCGCCGTAGCTTGCGGCGTTGGGGCCACGCACCACTTCAATGCGCTCGATGTCGTCGACCGACAGCGGCAGCTCGCCCCAGTTCACCGCGCCATAGCCGGCGTTATAAATCGAACGGCCGTCGACCAGCACCTGGAAGCGCCGCGAGAACGCATCGGCCATGCCGTGATAGCCCACCGCCCAGGTGTTGTCGCGGCTGTAGGCTACCGAAAAGCCCGGCACCAGACGCAGCAGATCGGGAATATCGCGAAAGCCAGAGGCGCGGATCATGTCCTGGTCGATGACGCTGACGGCGACGGGCGCCTCGTTCAGCGGCTGCGACAGGCGCGAGGCCGACAGAACCAGCGGCAGATCGTCGAGAAAATCGGACTCGCTAAGGTCGACCCGCGCCTGGACAGGGGACGTCAGGGCGCCGCCGAGCAGGAGCGCTACGCCCAGGGCGCGGCATATGGCGTGTTGCTTTCCCCTCACTTCGTGCCGGTACGCATTGCACGCCGCCCTTTCTCCGCCTTGTTTGTTATGAATGCGGCGGATAACGGCGAACCGCCCCACACGCTTTGAGGCTTAGAACGGAATATCGTCATCCATATCGTCAAACCCGCTGCTGGCCGGGCGCTGCGCGGCGGCCGGCGGCGCGCTGCGGGGCTGGCTGCGCGGCGGCGGCGGCGCGGACTGGTCCATGCCGCCATCACCCATATCGGCCATGCCGCCGCCACCCTTGCTGCCCAGCATCTGCATGCGGTCGCCGCGAATTTCGGTGGCGTATTTTTCGACGCCGTCCTTGTCGGTGTATTTACGGGTCTTGAGCGAGCCTTCGATATAAACCTGGCTGCCTTTCTTCAGATACTGTCCGCACACTTCGGCAGTGCGGTCGAAGAAGCTGACGCGATGCCATTCGGTCGCCTCGACCATGTTTCCGGTTTTGTCCTTGTACTTGTCGGTGGTTGCGATCGCCAGGCTGGCAACGGCGCTGCCGCTTGGCAGATAACGCATTTCGGGGTCGCGCCCCAGGTTGCCGATCAGAATGACTTTGTTGACGGATGCCATGTTTTTCCCCGAATTGAAATTGAGTTGCGTGTGTTGGTCGTGTTGCCGATTCTATCAGTACAGCCTGCCAGGCCAAGCGCTCAGATGGCCGCCGCTTCCAGCAGGCTGCGCGCACCGGCTTCGTCCCAGCCTCTAATGCTGACCTTGAGCATGGCCACGCCTTCTTCAGCAAGCACCACCGCCTCGACTACCCCAGCCAACCCGACCAGCTGCATCTTCAGCAGCGCCGCCTGATCTTCCGGCATCACACCCACGTTAAACATCCGGGTCTTGATCGCGGGGGGCGGCGTCATGGAGAGCGTAGCCAGCAGCCACATCGCCATCAGCACCACGCAGAAGATGAACACCACGTGGAAACCGTAGTGCTGTGCCAGCCAGCCGCCGACCACCCCGCCGAAAAACAAACCCAGCGCCTGCGATGTGTTGTATACGCCCATTGCGGTGCCTTTGGCCGACGCCGGGGCCAGCTTGGAGATCAGCGAAGGCAGGCTGGCCTCGAGCAGATTGAAAGCGACAAAATAAAAGAATAGCGCCCAGACAATGCCCCACAAATAATCGATGCCCACCGCCAGCCCAATCTGGGCCAGCAGCATCAGCGCCACCGCGCCGACGAACACCGGCTTCATCCGGCCGCGCTTTTCGCCATAGATGATGGCGGGCACCATCAACACGAACGAACCCAGCAGCACCGGCAGATACACCGCCCAGTGATGATCGGCGGCGAGGCCGCTGTTCTTGAGCGCCACCGGCACCACCACGAACATCGCCATTTGCGCGGCATGCAAGGCGAAAATGCCGAAGTTGAGCCGCAACAGCTGGCCGTTGCGCAACACGTCCTTCAAGCGCGCCGGATTGGCCTGAGCGTCAGCGTGGAAATGGCTGTTCGCGGGGTCGGGCACCCACACCCTGACCACCCAGATGGCGGCCAGCGCCAGCATGCCGGTCAGCGCAAAAATCCCCGGCACGCCGATCACGCGATTGAGCGCCGGCCCGGCGACCAGCGACAGCGCAAACGTCACCCCGATGGAGGAGCCGATAATCGCCATCG
This sequence comes from Hydrogenophilales bacterium 17-61-9, assembly GCA_002256785.1. Taxonomy (GTDB): domain Bacteria; phylum Pseudomonadota; class Gammaproteobacteria; order Burkholderiales; family Thiobacillaceae; genus Thiobacillus. The sequence goes on along the minus strand of NCIF01000044.1, from coordinate 11,792 downwards.
CCTTGGTGCGGTGTTCTTCGCGGGTGAGATCGGCCAGCATGGCGGTGACGGCGGCGGAAACCGCGCCGGCGCCCTGCAGCGCGCGGCCGAAAATGGTCCAATAAATATCGGTTGCCGCCGCCGCCACAAAGCTGCCGAGCGCGAACACGACGAGGCCGAAGATGATGACTTTTTTGCGGCCGATGCGGTCGGACGCCATGCCGAACGGGATCATGAAGAGGGCCTGGGTCAGGCCATACATGCCGAGCGCGAGGCCGACCAGGGTGTGGTTATTGCCGCCCGGCAGGTGTTCCGCATACAGCGCAAACACCGGCAGGATCAGGAACATGCCCAGCATGCGCAGGCCGAAAATCGCCGCCAGGCCCGATGTGGCGCGCTTTTCGGCGCGGGTCATGCTTTCGGACAAGTCGAGTTGAGCCACTGAAAGTTCGGCGGATGCGGGAAGTCCGTTATATTAGCAGGTTGCGAATCACGCCCAAGCTGTCAAACAATGGAATTCATCCGCATCCGTGGCGCCCGCACCCACAACCTGAAAAACATCAACCTCGACCTGCCGCGCAACAAGCTGGTGGTGATTACGGGGCTGTCGGGTTCGGGTAAATCGTCGCTGGCGTTCGACACGCTCTACGCCGAAGGCCAGCGCCGTTACGTCGAATCGCTGTCGGCTTACGCGCGGCAATTTCTGCAATTGATGGAGAAACCCGACGTCGACCTGATCGAAGGCCTGTCGCCGGCGATTTCCATCGAGCAGAAAGCCACCAGCCACAACCCGCGCTCGACCGTCGGCACCGTGACCGAGATCCACGATTACCTGCGCCTGCTGTATGCCCGCGTCGGCGATCCGCGCTGCCCGGAACACGGCATCACGCTGGCCGCGCAGACGGTGTCGCAAATGGTCGATGCGGTGCTGGCGCTGCCGGAAGACACCAGGCTGATGATCCTGGCGCCGCTGCTGGTGGGCCGCAAGGGCGAAAACATCGAGCTGTTTGCCGAGCTGCGCGCGCAGGGTTTCGTGCGGGTGCGGGTGGACGGCGCCGTCCACGAAATCGACGCCGTGCCCAAACTCGACAAGAACAAAAAACACACCGTCGAGGTGGTGGTGGACCGGCTGAAAGTGCGCTTGGACGCCAAGCAGCGTCTGGCCGAAAGTTTCGAGACGGCGCTGCGCCACGCCGAAGGGCGCGCGCTGGCGGTGGAAATGGAGTCGGGCAAGGAACACCTGTTTTCCGCCAAGTTCGCCTGCCCGGTTTGCAGCTACGCGCTGCCCGAACTGGAGCCGCGCCTGTTCTCGTTCAACAACCCGATGGGCGCCTGCACCACCTGCGACGGCCTCGGCCAGATCACCTTTTTCGACCCGGCGCGCGTGGTCGCTTTCCCGCATTTGTCGCTGGCCTCCGGTGCGATCAAGGGCTGGGACAAGCGCAACCAGTTTTTCTTCATGCTGCTGCAAAGCCTGTCCATGCACTACGGCTTCGACCTCGAAACGCCCTGGGAATCGCTGCCGGAACGTATTCATGATGTGCTGCTCAACGGCTCTGGCCGCGAATCGATTGCGTTCCAGACGCTGGCGCCGCGCGGCGGCTACACCACCAAAAGCTATCCGTTCGAAGGCGTGCTCGCCAGCATGCAGCGCCGCTACCACGAGTCCGACTCGATGGCGGTGCGCGAGGAACTCGCCAAGTACCAGAACAACAAGGCCTGCCCCGCCTGCAAGGGCACCCGGCTGCGCGAGGAAGCGCGCCATGTGATGGTCGGCGATGCGCCGATTTTCGAAGTCAGCGCGATGCCGCTGAAGCAGGTGCTGGCTTTTTTCAAGGCGCTGACGCTCGACGGCCACCGCGCCCAGATCGCCGACAAGATCGTCAATGAAATCGTTGCCCGCGTCGGTTTTCTGAATAACGTCGGGCTGGATTATCTGTCGCTCGACCGCTCCGCCGACACGCTGTCGGGCGGCGAGGCGCAGCGCATCCGGCTGGCTTCGCAGATCGGCTCCGGCCTCACCGGCGTGATGTACGTGCTCGACGAACCGTCGATCGGCCTGCACCAGCGCGACAACGACCGCCTGCTGGCCACGCTGAAGCATCTGCGCGACATCGGCAATTCGGTGCTGGTGGTCGAGCACGACGAGGACGCGATCCGCGCCGCCGATTACGTGGTCGACATGGGACCCGGCGCGGGCGTGCACGGCGGCGAGATTGTGGCCGAAGGCACGCCGGAAGAAATCCGCATGAGCCCCGACTCGCTCACCGGCCAGTATCTGTCCGGCCGGCGCGCGATTGCCATCCCCAAAAAACGCCGCGCGCCGGACCCCGAACGGCAGCTGACGGTGACCGCCGCCAGCGGCAACAATCTCAAGAACGTGACGCTGAATCTGCCGCTCGGGCTGTTCGTTTGCGTCACCGGCGTATCGGGTTCGGGCAAGTCCACGCTGATCAACGACACCCTGTACGCCGCGGTCGCGCGCCATCTGTACGGTTCGTCCGCCGAACCCGCGCCGCATGGCGAGATCCACGGTCTGGAATTTTTCGACAAGGTGATCAACGTCGACCAGTCGCCGATTGGCCGCACCCCGCGCTCCAACCCGGCAACCTACACCGGCCTGTTCACCCCGATCCGCGAACTGTTCGCCGGCGTGCCGGAAGCGCGCGTGCGCGGCTATGGTCCGGGGCGCTTCTCGTTCAACGTCAAGGGCGGACGCTGCGAAGCCTGCCAGGGCGACGGCGTGATCAAGGTCGAGATGCATTTTCTGCCCGACATTTATGTGCCGTGCGATGTCTGCCACAGCGCCCGCTACAACCGCGAAACGCTGGAAGTGCATTACAAGGGCAAGACCATCCGCGACGTGCTGGAAATGACCATCGAAGCGGCCGCTGAATTCTTTAGCGCCGTCCCGGTCGTCAAGCGCAAACTGCAAACCCTGATGGATGTCGGCTTGGGCTACATCCGCCTCGGCCAATCGGCCACCACGCTGTCGGGCGGCGAGGCGCAACGCGTCAAGCTGTCGCTCGAACTGTCCAAGCGCGACACCGGCCGCACCCTGTATATTCTCGACGAACCGACCACCGGCCTGCATTTCGCCGACATCGACCTGCTACTGAAGGTGCTGCAGCGTCTGACCGATTCCGGCAACAGCGTGGTCGTCATCGAACACAACCTCGACGTCATCAAGACCGCCGACTGGCTGATCGACCTCGGCCCCGAAGGCGGCGCCGGCGGCGGGCTGATCATCGCCGAAGGCACGCCCGAAACCGTGGCCGACAATCCGGCCAGCGATACCGGCAAGTACCTGCAACCGGTGCTGGCGCGACATTGAGCACGCTCATAATGGCCGAACCCATTCGCCTCTCCAAACTCATGTCCGAACGCGGACTGTGCTCGCGCCGCGAGGCCGACAGCTACATCGAGCGCGGGCTGGTGTTTGTCGACGGCACGCGGGTGAACGAACTCGGCACCAGGGTGGACCCAAACTGCGCGATCCGGCTGGACCAGGCCGCCAGCCAGCAACAGCAGCAACGCGTCACCCTGCTGCTGAACAAGCCCGTCGGCTATGTGTCGGGCCAACCCGAACCCGGTTATCAACCCGCCGTGGTGCTGATTCGCGCCGACACGCAATGGCAGGACGGGCGCGCCGGCCTGGCGCTGCATCCCATGCATTTGAAAGGCCTGGCCCCCGCCGGGCGGCTCGACATCGACTCGACCGGCCTGCTGGTGCTGACGCAGGATGGCCGCATCGCCAAACAACTGATCGGCGAACACTCCGACATCGAGAAGGAATATCTGGTGCGCGTCGACGGACGCCTGGATGAACAAGGCCTCGCGCTGCTCAACCACGGTCTTTCGCTGGATGGCCGCAAATTGCGGCCGGCCAGGGTCAGCTGGCAGAACACCGACCAATTACGCTTCATTCTGAAAGAAGGCCGCAAGCGCCAGATCCGTCGCATGTGCGAGCTGGTCGGACTCAAGGTGGTGGGGCTCAAGCGCGTACGCATCGGCCGTGTACGGCTGGGCGATCTGCCGCCGGGACAGTGGCGCGCCCTGCGTCCGGATGAGAGCTTCTAGTGCCGTGAACCGGAAATAGGGGAACAAGATAAAACGGATGGACTTTTTCGCAGGGCAAGGCGCACGAAGGCGACATAGTTCGGTCTATGGCAACGACGCGCAACGCCGCCATGCGGAAAAAGACGCCGTTTTATGTTTCGATATTTCCGATTCACGACACTCGCCCTGCATGTGTAAACAATCCTGCCCAGGGTTGTTCTCTGCGTGTTTTGGCGCTATTAATGAAAATTGCGAGTGAACAGACTCGCAATCCTTTATTGCGTTTTATCACCATCAGGGAGATTCGACCATGCAATCCAGACTACTCATCGCACTGTTCGCTGCCCTCGCACTGACCGCCTGCCAAAAAGCGGAAGAAGCTGCCGCCCCCGCCGTGGAGCAGGCCAAGGAGGCCGCAGGCGCTGCCGTGGAGTCCACCGGCGAAGCGGCGGGCGCCGCGGTTGATGCCGCCGGTGCTGCTGCCAGCGCCATAGGCGAATCGGCCGCCGAAGCGACTGCAGCCGGCGCCAGCAAGGTCGAGGAAATGGCCGGTCAGGCCAAAGACGCCCTGAAAAAGTAATCAGCTGCCTGCCGCGCAAACGGCCAGGAAAAGCTGGCCGTTTTTTTGAGGCGGCTTCCCGCTCCCGCGCCGTCGTACCCGAGACGCTACAATCCATCCAACTCTTTTCACGTGGCCTCGGCATGTCGCCTGCGGCCCGACCCTATGTTGACCGGACTCAAGCCGCGCACACTGTTGCTGGACTCGTTTCATGCGGCGGTCGCCGCCGCCGATCCGGCGCGCGTCGTACCGCCCCACCTGCCTGAGCCGCCGCGCGGCCGCACCCTGGTCGTGGGAGGCGGCAAGGCCGCCGCCAGCATGGCTGCGGCGGTCGAGGCCCATTGGCCGGCCGGGGCGCCGCTCGCCGGGCTGGTGGTGACACGCTATCAACACAGCCTGCCCACCCAACGCATCGAGGTCGTCGAAGCCAGCCACCCGCTGCCCGACGGTCGCGGCGAGACAGCCGCCTTACGGATGCTGGCCATGGCCGCGCAACTGGGCGAGGACGATCTACTGCTGGCGCTGATTTCGGGCGGCGGCTCCAGCCTGCTCGCCGCGCCGGTCGACGGCATCACCCTGAAAGAACTGCGTCAGGTCACCCGGGCCCTGCTGCATGCAGGCGCCGGCATCCACGACATCAACACGGTGCGCAAACACCTCACCCGGCTGTCGGGCGGCCGCCTGGCGCAAGCCGCTCAAAACGCGCGAGGGCTGGCCCTGATCATTTCCGATGTCGTCGGCGACGATCCCACCCATATCGCGTCCGGCCCCTGCGCACCCGATCCCACCACCTGCGTCGATGCACTCGACCGGCTGGCGCACTTTGGCATCCCGCTTCCCGTCGGCGTCCAGCATTACCTCGATGCCTGCGCGGCGGCAGGGGCGCTGCGCGGCGGCGCGGCGGCCGGTGGGCGGGCCGACACGCCCAAGCCGGGCGACCGCTGTTTCGCGCGCAAGGAAAACCGCATCATTGCCAGCGCGCACGACAGCCTCGACGCAGCCTGCCGGGTTTTTGAGCAGCACGGCATCCGCGCGCTGGTGCTGTCGGCGCGCATCAGCGGCGATGCCCAGGCTGTCGCGCAACAGCATGCCGCCCTCGCCCGCGCCTGCCGCTCCAGCCAGCCGCTGGCCCTGATCAGCGGCGGCGAAACCACGGTAAGCCTGTCACCGCAACATGGTCGCGGCGGACGCAATAGCGAATACCTGCTGGCGTTGGCGCTGGCGATGCAAGGGCTCGCGGTTTGGGGCATTGCCTGCGATACGGACGGCATCGACGGCAGCGAGGACAACGCCGGCGCCCTCATGTCGCCCGACACGCTGATGCGCGCGCAGGCCCAGGGGGTGAATGCGGAAGCGCATCTCGCCGCGCACGACAGTTATGGATTTTTTTCGCGCCTGGGCGATCTGGTGCAAACCGGCCCTACCCGCACCAACGTCAACGACTATCGCGCCCTGCTGATCGGCCTGAATTGAACTCCCGCGGGTGAATCGCCCTAATTGAGCCGCTGCACCTGAACCGGATCGCCCACCTTCAAGCCGTAGGTCGCCGCCGCATTGCCCCGGTTAACGGCGAGCTCCAGCAATCCCGCGCTATTGTTGAACCAGAAGCCTTCGCCCTTGCCGACAAAACCGAAGCTTTCGCTGTGTTTGAACAACACGCCGGCCGCACTGACGCGCGCATCCCTGGGAACATTCCGAACGCCCGCCCAGACATTGCCGTAGTGGTCAATGTAAATCACGCGCGGCAATTCCCCCGCATCGAATTCGACCTGAAGCGTGTCGGTTTGCGCCAACCTGGCTTGCGGGAATTCGCCGCGCGCGATTTCAGCGGCGATGACCGCAAACAGATCGCGAGCGTGAAAGGTCGGACTCAGATTTTCGGGTTGCCACGTGATGCGCCACAGACGCGTGTCGGTATTCCGCGCAGCCACAAGCGACAGCAGCCCATTGTCCGGCCCGACATACCAGCGTCCGCCCGCCATCACCGCCACGGCGTCGCGCGGCGTGCCCACGCCGGGGTCCACCACGGCCAGGAACACACTGCCCGGCGGAAACCCGCCCGCCAATGCAGCCAGCAGATGCGCACCCGCATGGGGGTTGTAGTCAGGCGCCTCATGCAGCAAGTCCACCACCACCTGGGCAGGCGCCTGTTCAGCCAGACATGCCTTGATCTGGCCCACATACGGGTCACGCAGTCCAAAATCAGTGAAGAGAACGATCATGCGCTTTCCTTCTGCCAAATCATGCGCCGACTATGCCTGAGCGGGGCAGGGTGCGGCAAGTCAAGGCTGCATAGCCTGGCTGACTCGACCATGCGCACGCGGCAGACATGAAAAAAGCCGGGTTCCCCGGCTTTTTTCATGTTCTGTTGCCGAATCGATTATTCAGCTTCAACTGCTTCGGTTTCGCTATCCGGACGGTCGACCAGCTCGACCAGAGCCATCGGCGCATTGTCGCCGTTGCGGAAACCGTATTTCAGGATACGCAGGTAGCCGCCCGGACGCGTCTTGTAGCGCGGACCCAGTTCGGCAAACAGCTTGACGACAATCTCGCGGTCGCGCAGGCGGTCAAACGCCAGACGGTGATTGGCCAGCGACGGCTCCTTGCCCAGCGTGATCAGCGGCTCGACAAAGCGGCGCAAATCCTTGGCTTTTGGCAACGTGGTCTTGATGACCTCGTGTCTAAGCAAAGAAACAGTCATGTTGCGAAACATGGCCAGGCGATGGCTGGTGGTGCGATTGAGTTTACGATTTGACTGACGATGACGCATGGCAACTTCCTTTCGATTTGTATTCTTGGGCTAAGCCGCCTGCCAGGGCGGCCCGCACTTTATTTTGGGTGGGTAATCAAATATTTCAGGGACGCTCAAGACCAGCGGGCGGCCAGTTCTCGAGTTTCATGCCCAATGAAAGGCTCTTGGATGCAAGCACATCCTTGATTTCATTAAGCGACTTACGGCCCAGATTAGGGGTACGCAGCAATTCAGACTCGGAACGCTGAATCAGATCGCCGATGAAATAGATGTTTTCGGCTTTCAGGCAATTAGCCGAACGCACGGTCAATTCCAGATCATCAACCGGACGCAACAGCATCGGGTCAACCTGCGGCGAACGCGGCGTCTCCGATTCGGCAGGCGTGCCTTCCAGATCGGCAAACACGGACAGCTGATTCACCAGAATGCGTGCAGCCGTGCGAACCGCTTCTTCGGGCTCGACCACGCCATTGGTCTCGATATCGATGACCAGACGATCCAGATCGGTACGTTGCTCAACGCGCGCGCTTTCGACCGAATAGGATACGCGTCGAACCGGGCTGAACGACGCATCGACCAGAATGGAGCCGACAGTGCGGGTTTCATCCGACACCTTGCGCATCGTAGCGGGCTGATAGCCACGGCCGCTCTCGACCTTGATTTCCATGTCGAGCTTGCCGCCCTTGGTCAGGTGAGCAATCACATGATCCGGGTTCAGCACTTCGATGTCGTGGCCGACTTCGATATCGCCTGCAGTCACCACGCCTTCGCCGGACTTGGAGACTTTCAAAACAGCCTCGGACTTGCCGTGCATCTTGAAAGCAATGCCTTTCAGATTCAGCAGAATATCGACGACGTCTTCCTGCACGCCTTCGATCGTCGAATACTCATGAACGACACCACTGATGCTGACTTCGGTTGGCGCATAGCCCACCATTGAAGACAACAGGATGCGGCGTAGCGCATTGCCGAGCGTATGACCGTAGCCACGCTCGAAAGGCTCCATAATGACTTTGGCAGACAGCGGAGAGGAACGATCGACCTCAACAATTCGCGGCTTGAGAAATTCGGTAGCGCTTTGCATAGAGTGCATTTCCTTAAGACACGGTCACAACGACCCAGCCAGCTTATTTAGAGTACAGCTCGACAACCAACGATTCATTGATCGTTGACGGCAGTTCCGAGCGTTGCGGTGCGGCCTTGTAAGTGCCCTTGAGCGCCTTGGCGTCCACCTCGACCCACTCAGGATAACCACGCGCAGCGGCGGCTTCGGCGGCGGCCTTGACGCGCAGATGGGCCTTGGCCTTTTCGGCCACTTCAACCACATCGCCGGCACGAACCTGGTAAGACGGGATATTGACGCGACGGCCGTTGACCATGATGCCGTTGTGACGCAGCACCTGACGCGCTTCGGTGCGCGAAGCGCCAAAGCCCATGCGATAGCACACGGAATCCAGGCGCGACTCAAGAATGGACAACAGGTTTTCACCGGTCACACCCTTGCGGCTGTCGGCTTTTTTATAGGTCAGGCGGAACTGGCCTTCCAGCACGCCATAGATGCGACGGATTTTTTGTTTTTCACGAAGCTGCACGCCATAACCGGACAAACGCGCACCGCTTTTCTGGCCATGTTGACCAGGCGCATAGGGGCGACGCTCAATTGCACATTTGTCGGTGAAACATTTTTCGCCCTTCAGGAAGAGCTTCTCGCCTTCACGACGGCACTGACGGCACTTGGGATCAAGATTACGAGCCATGATTTACCCTTGGATTAGATACGACGCTTTTTGGAGGGACGGCAACCGTTGTGCGGAATCGGGGTAACATCAGAGATCGAAAGGATCTTGAAACCCAGCGCGTTAAGCGCCCGCACAGTGGAATCGCGGCCAGGGCCGGGGCCCTTGATCCGGACTTCCAGGTTTTTGACACCGCATTCCTGCGCCATCTTGCCTGCATTTTCTGCCGCAACCTGCGCGGCAAACGGTGTGGATTTGCGCGAACCTTTAAAGCCCGCACCACCCGCTGTCGCCCATGACAGAGCGTTGCCCTGGCGATCCGTGATCGTCACGATAGTGTTGTTAAAAGAAGCATGAATGTGCGCAATTCCTTCAGCGACATTCTTCTTAACCTTTTTGCGCACGCGCGTAGCTGGTTTCGTTGCCATGGTTAACCTTTATTTCCTGATGGCCTTGCGCGGGCCCTTGCGAGTACGCGCATTGGTACGCGTACGCTGACCACGCGTGGGCAAACCCTTGCGATGACGGAAGCCGCGGTAGCAGCCCAAATCCATCAAGCGCTTGATGTTCATGGTAATTTCACGCCGGAGGTCGCCCTCAACCGTGAACTGAGCCACACCTTCGCGCAAGCGCTCCATCTCGGGCTCGGACAGATCCTTGATCTTCGCTGCATGGGCGATACCCGCTGCTTCGCAGATCTTGGCGGACGTAGTCCTGCCGATACCAAATATGGCGGTTAACGCGATAACCGTGTGTTGATGATTCGGGATATTAACCCCAGCAATACGAGCCATTTACCGAGCTCCGAACGCAAAACAAAACATTATAACACGCCTGCCCACACATGGGCAGACTCGAAAACAAACTAAGCTTGCCGCAGGAATCAACCCTGGCGCTGCTTATGGCGCGGATCGTCACAGATCACACGAACAACACCTTTGCGACGTACAACCTTGCACTTACGGCACATTTTTTTGACTGAAGCTTGCACTCTCATGGTTCTCTCCATTCGCCCGGTAGCACGCTACCGATAAAAATTACTTTGCTCGGAAAACAATCCGGGCTTTAGTTAAATCGTAAGGCGTCAGTTCAACTGTCACCTTGTCTCCCGGCAATATGCGGATATAGTGCATGCGCATTTTTCCGGAGATATGACCCAGCAAAACATGGTCATTTTCCAACTTGATTCGAAATGTCGCGTTAGGCAGGTTTTCAAGCACTTCACCCTGCATCTGGATGACGTCCTCTTTAGACATCAGCGCCCAACCAAACCATTTTTAAAGTTTGCCTTCTTCAACATGCCCTCGTACTGATGGGACATTGCATAAGCCTGCACCTGCGCCATGAAATCCATGGTCACGACCACAATAATCAACAGCGACGTTCCGCCAAAATAGAACGGTACATTCCACTTCAAAATCAGAAACTCCGGCAACAAACAGACCAGGGTAATGTAAATTGCGCCAACCAGCGTCAGGCGGCTCAAAATCTTGTCGATGTAGCGTGCCGTCTGCTCTCCCGGACGAATCCCCGGAACAAATGCGCCGCTTTTCTTGAGGTTGTCTGCCGTATCCTTGGGATTGAACACCAGGGCCGTATAGAAAAAGCAAAAGAAAATAATAGCCAACGCATAAAACAACACATAAACCGGTTGACCCGGCGACAGCGTCGCGCCGATGTCCTTCAGCCAGCTCATGTTCTCGCTGCTGCCGAACCAACCCGCCAGGGTGGCCGGAAACAAAATGATGCTCGAAGCGAAGATGGGAGGGATCACACCTGCCATGTTCAGCTTAAGCGGCAGATGCGAGCTCTGACCGCCGACGACCATTTTGCCAACCTGGCGTTTCGCGTAATTCACCAGGATCTTACGCTGGCCTCGCTCCACGAAAACGACCAGCGCGGTAACCAGCAGCACGCCGACAAACAGCATCAGCACCAACGGAATCGAGAAAGCCCCGGTACGCGTAAGCTCCAGCGTTCCGCCGATGGCTTGCGGGAGGCCTGCAACAATCCCCGCAAAAATAATGATCGAGATACCGTTACCCAAACCGCGCTCGGTAATCTGCTCGCCCAGCCACATCAGAAACATGGTCCCTGCGGTCAGGGTGCTCACCGCGATCAAGCGGAAAGCCATGCCCGGATCCAGCACCAGTCCCGCCTGCGACTCCAGCGCGATCGAAATGCCCAAGGCCTGGAACAGCGCGAGAAAAAGCGTTCCGTAGCGGGTGTATTGCGTAATCTTGCGGCGCCCGGATTCGCCCTCTTTCTTGAGCGCTTCCAGTTTCGGCGACACCGTCGTCATCAGCTGAACGATGATGGAGGCCGAGATGTACGGCATGATCCCCAATGCAAACAGGCTGAAACGCGAAAGCGCACCGCCCGAGAACATGTTGAACATGCCCAGAATACCGCTCTGCTGAGACTTGAACAGTTGATCCAGAACCAGCGGATCGATCCCCGGAACCGGGATGAATGTCCCGATCCGGTACACGATCAAGGCGCCAAGCAAAAAAATCAGCCGGCGCTTGAGGTCGCCAAATTTGTTCAAACCGGTTTTAGGCGTTGCCAAAGCACGTTTCCTCGAAACTTACTCGGCGACGCTGCCGCCCGCTGCTTCAATAGCAGCACGCGCACCCTTGGTGACGGCTATTCCGCGCAACTTGACCGGCTTGCCGATCTCGCCGGCCAGGTAAACCCGTGCAGCGGT
>NCIF01000043.1 GCA_002256785.1 Hydrogenophilales bacterium 17-61-9 | reverse complement strand
AATGGTTTCTGGCACCAGCACTTCGCGCACGACCGGCTCGGTCGGTGCAATAAAAGTGGTTTCCTCGCTGCTGCCCGAGCGGGACTTGCCTTTGCGGCCGCGCCAGCCCGTATCGGGCGCCGCGCCGCCGCGGGTCTTGAGCGCGCCTTTGCGCTTCGCGGCATCGTCTTTCCAGCTGCCTTCGGCTTTTTTGGCTGGTTTTTTGTCGGGCTTGGACCCGGTGGGTTTATCGGGTTTGTGCAGCGTTTTTTCGGTGGGGGCGGCGGGAGCAGGGGGCGCAGCGGCTTTTATGGCTTCTGCCAGCTTGGCGGCTTCGCGCGCGGCTTGCGCGGCTTCGGCCTGCTTTCGCAGCGACTCGCGTTGGGCACGGTCCGCGGCCTGGCGATCCAGCAGCGCCTGGTGGCGGCGTGTTTCGTCCGCACGCGCCTTGACTTCCGCATCGCCCAGAATGGACGCTTTCTTGATGCGTGTGGTTTTCTTTACAACGGGGACAGGCGCGTCCGCGGGGGCCGCAGCCACTTCGGCGATGGCCGTCTCCGCTTCCGTTGCGGGAACCGGCGCAACGACAGCGGGTGTTTCCGCTATAACCGGCTCAGGTTTGACTTCAACAGGTTCCGCGGCGACCGGCTCGGCAACAGGCTCCGGCGTGGGCGCCTCAATTTTTGCTTCAATCTCAGGCTGAATCTGCTCCTCAAACTCTGGCGCGGATGGGGTCTCAGGGCCGGACTCAGCCACCGGCCGGGCTTCGGCCGTCGGCGCAGAGGCATCGCGTTTGACGAAGGTGCGGGATTTACGCACTTCCACCTGGATGGTGCGCGATTTGCCGGTGCTGTCGGTCTTGCGTATCTCGCCCGTCTGCTTGCGCGTGATGGTGATCTTGGTTTTACCGGTTTCGGCTCCGCCGCCATGCATCTTGCGCAGATAGTCGAGCAAGTGGGCTTTGTCCGCCTCGGTAACCGAGTCGACCACATCGTTTTTACTGACACCCGCGGCCTTGAGCTGTTCTAGCAACAGTTCAGGCGGGAGTTTCAGCTCTTGAGCAAATTGTTCAACGTTCATGCAATCCTCTTAGCCTTGGGCGAACCAGGGCGCGCGTGCGGCCATGATCAATTGTTTGGCGCGTTCGTCATCCATCGCGGCGATTTCGGTCAGTTCGTCGACTGCCAGTTCGGCCAGGTCTTCGGTGGTGTGAACGCCCTTGCTGGCGAGCTGGCGTGCGGTCTCCGCGTCCATGCCTTCGAGCGACAGCAGGTCGCCCGCGGAGGCTTCGACCTGTTCCTCGCCAACGATGGCCGCAGTGAGCAGGGCATTGCGGGCGCGGGTGCGCAGCTCGTTGACCAGGTCTTCGTCGAATGCTTCGATTTCGAGCATTTCGTTCAACGGCACGTAAGCGACTTCTTCCAGCGTGGAGAAACCTTCGTCAACCAGAATCTGGGCGACCTCCGCATCGACATCGAGCTTCTCGATAAAGAGGGCGAGGGTATGTCCGCTTTCGGTCGACTGTTTCGCTTCAGCCGTCTCGCGCGACATGATGTTGAGTTCCCAGCCGGTCAGTTCGGATGCCAGGCGCACGTTCTGGCCGCCGCGGCCGATGGCCATCGCCAGCTGCTCTTCGTCCACCACCACGTCCATGCTGTGCTTGTCTTCGTCGACCACGATGGAGCTGACTTCGGCAGGCGCCAGCGCGTTGATGACGTACTGGGCCGGCTCGGCAGACCAATGAATGATGTCGACGCGCTCGCCGGCCATCTCGTTGGTGACCGAGGTGACGCGCGAACCGCGCAGGCCGATGCAGGTGCCGATCGGGTCGATGCGCGGGTCGTGCGAGATCACGGCGATCTTGGCGCGCAGACCGGGGTCGCGGGCGGCTGCCTTGATTTCGAGCAGGCCTTCCTCGATTTCCGGCACTTCCAGCTCGAACAGCTTCATGACGAATTCGGGCGCGGTACGCGACAGCACCACCTGCGGGCCGCGGGCGCCGCGGTCGATGCGCAGCAGGTAAGCCCGCACGCGGTCGCCGACGCGCAGGTTTTCGCGCGGGATCATCTGGTCGCGATGCAGGAAGCCTTCGACACGGCCCGATTCGATAATGGCGTTGCCGCGGTCGATGCGCTTCACCACGCCGTTGACGAGGTGCTCCTTGCGGTCGAGGAAATCGCTGATGATCTGCTCGCGCTCGGCGTCGCGGATTTTTTGCAGGATGACCTGCTTGGCGGCCTGTGCACCGATGCGGCCGAATTCGACGTTTTCCAGCGGATCTTCGATGTAGTCGCCGATTTCGATATCGGGAATCTTGTCCTGGGCATCGATCAGCAGAATCTGGTAGCCCTCGGACTCGAGTTCGGCCTCGCTCACGACCTGCCAGCGGCGGAAGGATTCGTATTCGCCGGTGTCGCGATCGATCGATACGCGCACGTCGGCTTCATCCTTGAAGCGCTTCTTGGTGGCCGAGGCGAGCGCCTGCTCCAGCGCTTCGAACACGACTTCTTTGTCTACGCTCTTTTCGCGTGCCAGTGCATCGGCAAGCATCAACATTTCACGGCTCATAATCCCTCCAGCGCCTGCCTCAAACCGTGGGTTTCAGACGGGCAACATCCACATTTCTCAAATCGATCGAAATTTCTTTTCCGTCGACGATCAGCTTCACTTCTTCGCCTTCCAGTCCAACCAGCTCGCCCGCCAGACGGCGCCGGTTGTCCAGCGGCACCCTCAGCTTCAGCGTCACCGGACTCCCCGCAAAGCGGACATAATCCTGCGGTTTGACCAGCGGCCGGTCGAGGCCGGGCGAGGACACTTCCAGTCTGTCGTAGTCGATGTTTTCGACGGTAAACAGATGCGTCAGGTGGTTGCTGACCGTGACGCAGTCTTCGACGCCGATGCCTTCCGGCTTGTCGATAAAAATACGGATCAGCCCGCGCCCGGCGCGCTCAAGCAGCACCAGCTCGTATCCGAGTCCGGCCAGCACGGGTTCCAGGCGAGAGGACAAATACATCATGCAAATCCATTGTCGCGCCACGACGCGGCGTAAAACAGCCTGCCGCAGCACAATAAAAAAATGGGCGAACCGCCCACAGTGTTAATAATAAAGCGCCGGAATTGTACCACTCGGGCGGGTGAACTGGAAAGTGGTGCCCGGAACCGGAATCGAACCGGTACGCCATCGCTGGCGAGGGATTTTAAGTCCCTTGTGTCTACCAATTTCACCATCCGGGCGAAGCGGACAGGCGGTGCTTGTCTGGAGGCGCGAGCCGGAGTCGAACCGACCTACACGGATTTGCAATCCGGTGCATAACCGCTTTGCTATCGCGCCTTTGCGGTAAACCACGTAAACGAAAAGGGGAAAACGTCCGGACAAGTCCTTCTGTTTTCCCCGGAATGCTGGAGCGGGAAAGGAGGTTCGAACTCCCGACCTCAACCTTGGCAAGGTTGCGCTCTACCAGCTGAGCTATTCCCGCGTTGAAGGCTGCGCATTATGGGGATTCCGGGTTTTTCTGTCAACAATATTCATGAAGTTTTTTGCAGGGCGCGCGCGGCCATCATCAGGTAATACGCCATCGACACCAGGGTGAGCAGCGCGGCGACCCAGATCAGCAGCGTGCCGATGCCTGCAATGGGCAGGCCGGCGACCGGGTCGAAATACAGCAGCAGCACGATGGCGATCATCTGCACCGTGGTTTTCAGCTTGCCGACGAAGGATACGGTGACGCTGGCTGATTTGCCGGCCATTGCCATCCACTCGCGCAGGGCGGAAATGGTGATTTCACGGCCGATGATGATGAGCCCGATGAGCGGTGACACCCGGCCGAGGTCGATCAGTACAATCAGCGCAGCGGCGACCATCAGCTTGTCGGCCACCGGGTCGAGAAAGGCGCCGAAGGCCGAAGTTTGCCCGAGCTTGCGTGCCAGCCAGCCGTCGAGCCAGTCGGTCAGCGCGGCCACGCCAAAAAATGCGGCGGCCAGTAAATTCGCTTCGCGTGAGGTGATCCAGCCGTCCGGCAGATAGAACACGCCCGCCATCAGGGGAATGAAAAGAATGCGCAGCCAGGTGAGCAGATTGGGGAGATTGAGGGGCATCAGTGGAGGGCGTTGTATATGGTTTCCGCCAATTCTCGGCTGATACCGCTGGCTGTGGCAAGCGCGTCGACGCCGGCATTGCGCACGCCCTGCAGTCCGCCAAAGTGTTCAAGCAACTGTTTGCGCCGCTTGGGGCCGATTCCCGGAATGTCTTCGAGGGTTGATTGCAGGCGCGTTTTTCCGCGTTTTGCGCGGTGGCCGGTGATGGCGAAGCGATGGGCCTCGTCGCGCACCTGCTGGATCAGGTGGAAGCCGGGATGGTCCTTGGCCAGTTTGAGTTCGCGGCCGTCGGCGAAGATCAGGGTTTCCAGCCCGGGCTTGCGCGCCTCGCCCTTGGCCACGCCAAGCAGTAAAACCTCACCCAGGCCAAGCTCGGTCATTGCCTCGACCGCGCTCGAAATTTGACCCTTGCCGCCGTCAATCAGCAGCAGGTCGGGCAGCACGCCGTTTTCCTCCACGCTTTTGTGGAAACGCTTGATCAGGGCGGCGTGCATCGCGGCGTAATCGTCGCCGGGCGTGATGCCGCTGATGTTGTAGCGGCGGTAGTCGGCTTTTTTCAGGTCGTCGCCTTCGTACACCACGCACGAGGCGATGGTGGCTTCGCCCATGGTGTGCGAAATGTCGAAGCATTCGATGCGGTTGAGCTGCGGCAGGTCGAGCGTGTCGCGCAGCGCGGCGAGCCGCTGCGACTGGTTGGCGCGTTCGCTGCTGCGGCGCCCGGCCGACAGCCGCGCGTTGGCCTGCGCCATGCCGATCCATACTTTTCGTTCGCCGGTGACGCGGTGCAACAGGCTGACTTTTTTCTGCGCGTGTTCGCTCAGCAGCGTCTCCAGCGCGTCGGTCCCGATCGCTTCGCTCACCAGGATGCGCGCCGGGATCGGATGGTCGAGGTAATGCTGGGCGATGAAGGCATCGAGCGCCTCGGCCGGCGTCGCCCCTTCGCCGTGCTGCGGAAAGAAGCTGCGGTCGCCCAGATGCCGGCCGCCGCGAATCATGGTCAGGTTGACCGCGATGACGCCGGCCACCTCGGCCACTGCCACCACGTCGGCGTCGGCGTCGCTGCCGGCGGCGTCGACGAACTGCTTTTCGCGCAGCACGGCCAGCATGCGCAGGCGGTCGCGCAACAGGGCGGCGGTCTCGAAATCGAGCGCTGCCGCTGCCGAATTCATCTGCTCGGTAATGCGGTCGATCAGTTCGGTGGCTTCGCCCCTGAGCAGTTGGGCGGATGCGCTGACATCGCGTGCATAGGCGTCCGCAGTGATGCGGTTGACGCAGGGCGCGGTGCAGCGCTTGATCTGATGCAGCAGGCAGGGACGCGAGCGGTTGGCGAACACGGAATCTTCGCAGGTGCGCAGCTGAAACACCTTTTGCAGCAGCTGCATGCTTTCGCGCACGGCATACGCGTTTGGATAGGGACCAAACGCCTGATCCTGCTTTTTGGGGGTGCCGCGAAAATAGGCCAGGCGCGGAAAGCGGTGCCCGGTCAGCAGCAGGTAGGGGTAGGACTTGTCGTCGCGGAACAGGATGTTGAAGCGCGGCTTCAGCCCCTTGATCAGGTTGTTTTCCAGCAGCAGCGCTTCGGCTTCGGTGCGCGTCACCGTGGTGTCGATGTGGTCGACGCTTTTCAGCATCAGCCGGATGCGCGGGCTCTGGTCGGTTTTCTGGAAATAGCTGGCGACGCGTTTTTTCAGGTCTTTGGCCTTGCCGACATACAGCACCGCGCCGACCGCGTCGATCATGCGGTAGACGCCGGGCCGGGTGGGCAGCGAGGCGAGAAAGGCCTTGTCGACGCTCAAAGCGTATTCCGTTTGAAAACCAAAAGAATCGCGAAGGCGAGCCGCAGACAGTACTCGCAGTACGGCAAGGCGAAGCCGACAAAGAGTGTTTTGGTTTTCAAGCGGAATCAGTCTTCGTCGAGCAGCTGGCCGGCTATGGCCCAGTTCTCTTCGGGCAATTCCTCGAACGCGATGTAGGTGTACGAGGCGGGTTTGCCCGCGTGTTTTTCGAGGGTGGCGGTGATTTCCTGGGCAACTTTCTGCTTCTGGTCGCGGGTCAGGCTGCCGGCAATTTTGATGGTGACGACGGGCATGATCAGTCCTTGGTTTGAATCAGCGTGAACACTGCCGCGAACATCTCGGGGGTGAGGCGGCGCGTCTGGGTATTGTAGCGGGAGCAGTGATAGCTGCTGACCAGGCGCCGGCCGTCGGGCAGGCGATAGTCGCTGGCGTGGCCGAACGGGTAGTCCTTGAGCTTCAGTTCCAATGCGCGCAGCACGGCCTGATGCGCGATCTGGCCCAGCGCCAGGATGCTGGCCTGTTCGGGCAGGGCGGCGATCTCGGCGGCGAGGAAGCGGTTGCACGCGCGGATCTCGCCCGGTTCCGGCTTGTTGGCCGGCGGCAGGCATTTCACCGCATTGGTGATGCGGCAGCCGATGAGCTGCAAGCCGTCGTCTACCGCCACCGATTCCGGCGCGCTGGCGTAGCCGAACTGGTGCAGCGTCTGATACAGCAGGATGCCGGCGGTGTCGCCGGTGAAGGGGCGGCCGCTGCGGTTGGCGCCATGCATGCCGGGCGCGAGGCCGACGATCAGCAAGCCGGGCTGGGCTGCGCCAAATGCAGGGACCGGGCGGGCATGGTAAGCGGGATGGCGCGCTTTGACTTCATCCAGGAACGTGGCCAGGCGCGGGCAGGCGCGACAGTCAGGATCGAAAGTCATGGCGCGTTGATTTCCAGTGGCAAATGAACATTGTCAAAGCTTGCCCTCCAGGCTCAGGTAATAGGTTCGTACACCGCGTGCCCGGTCATCTTCGCGGTTGACGAGGCTGCCGCCGCTCAACTCGAGGCTTTCGCTGTCCTGCCCTTCGCGGGTGACGTTGTCGATCGTCAGCCGCAGGCTCAGTTTCTTGTCGATTTTCTTGACGGCATAGAGGTCGAGTTGCTGGCGTGCGCGCTGGGTCAGCTGCGTGGTGGCATTGACGCCACGCGTTGAACTGGCGGTCAGGCTGAGGTTGCCGCCGAGAGTGGTTTTCCAGGGGGCGTGTTCGTAGTCCACTCCGAGATTGCCGTTGTGACGCGGGCTTTCCTGGCGCGGCAGCATGCTGCTGTCGTCGAGGGTGAGCTGGCTGGTGCTGGCGTTGCCGCGCAGGGTGAGTGCGGGCAGCGCAGCCGGCTGGAACTTGAAATCGGCGACCACGCTGGTTTCATGCGCCCGGCCGACATTGGCGGGACGTTCGACATAGCGGACTTCCGGACCGGGGAGCGTTTCTGGTTGGATGACTTGCTGCAGCTTGTCGTCGATCTGGCGCAGGTACAGGTTGAGTCCGGCGCTGCCGCGCTTTTGCGGTAAAAAGTGCTCGACGCCCAATTGCAGGGTGGCGGTGCGCTCGACTGTCAGATTGGGATTGCCTGCGCGGTCCGGATTGCTGAGGCTGTTGGCGCCGGTCGCGGTCTGGATGACGGGGGAGAGATCGCGCGCCGCCGGGGGCTTGTCGGACCACGCCAGGCTGGAACGGATATTCCAGCCCGGGTTGATTTGCCACAGGTGATGCAGCGATGGCAGCCAGGCCGTGTGGCTGCCGCTGACCGTTGTGTCGAGCGCATCGGTGACGCGGCCAAGCGTCCGCTGCAACCGCAGGCCGGGGGTCAGCAGGTTGCGTTCGGAAACCTGCCATTCATCCTGCGCCCACAGCGCAAGCAGGTGTTCGCGGGTGTCGGCACGGGCCTGGGCGTTCAATGGCTGGGGCGTGCCCTCCTTGATCTGGCGCTTGGTTTCTTCCAGGTTCTTGGCGCGCGCTTCCAGCCCGAAGGTCGCGAGGTGGACGCTGGCCAGGGGCAGGCTGCGCTTGGCCGTCAGGCTCAGTTCCAGCGCACGGCTGGTGGTGCGCGTTTGGGTATGGCTGGCAGTGCCCAGGGCATCGATGGAATCGAGGTCGCTGGTGCGGCTTTCGCTTTCGCTTTGCAGGGAGATGCGGGCGCTGGAATCGCCCCCGCCGGGAGGGTGACGGCGTTTCCAGTCGGCTGCCAGGCGGCCATTGATCCGCTGTGCTTGTTCATGTTCGCGTTCGATGCCGTTGCCGGTCGGGCCGCTGCCGGTTGCAGGGTCGCTGTATGTGGTTTTTTGGGTGACGGTGGTGCGGTTGCGTTCGCTGGCCAGCAGAAACGGGCTGATGACGAGCCGGGTTCCCTGGCCAAGATCGCGGGTCAGCCGGGTGATGAAATACAGCGCGTTGTCGCGGCCGGTTTCGCTGTCGGATTCGATGTCCCAGTCATCGCGCACGCCCGCGGTCGTGAAATGCTGGCTGGACAGCGTGCGGGCGCTGCTGACCGGGCGGCTGTTGGCAAACAGCATCCACAATTCGCCTTTTTCGCCTTCCTTGTCGCCGTACACGCCGCCGACCCGGGCGCCCAGCGCGTCGTCGTTGTACAGCACGCCGAAACGGTAGGTGCCTGTTTTTTTGGGCGGCACATCGCGCAGGATGAGGTTGATGGTGCCGCCCGCGCCGGAGGGAAATTCCGCCGTGCTGTTCTTGATGATCTCGATGCGTTCGATCAGTTCAACCGGCAGCCGCAGCGCCATCCGGTTGCCGCCGGGCAGGGCGTCGCCGTCCACCACGATACGCGGTTCCAGCCGGTCGGGCTGGCTGTGGCGGCCACGGCGACCTTCGCTGATGGTGACGCCGCCGGGCAGGCGACGCAGGATTTCGCTGACGGTGGCGGCATCGAGTTTTTCCAGATCCTCGCGGCTGACGATGATCTTGGCGCTGGACGATTCCTGGCGCGCCGCATCCGCATCGAACGCGGGCGCGGTGACTTTCACCGTTTCCAGTCTGGTTGCCGGTTCGGGTGCGGTCTGGGCCAGGCTGGCCGCGGGCAGCAGACAGGACAGCGCGACAAGTCGGGACAGTGCAGTGTGTGTGGAATATTTCATTGAGAGTGGATAGGTTCAGGGTATAGCCGTTTCGCGCGGGTCCGTGATAAATCCGATCCGGGAAAGACCTGCCCTGGAGGCATCGGACATCACCGTGATCACATGCTTGTAAGCCAGCTCGCCATCGGCCCGGATGTGGACTTCCGGTTGCGGCGTGAATTGTGCGGCGGTGCGCATGCGCGCACGCCATTCAGACATGACGACCGGTTCAGCGTTCCAGAACACGGCGCCATCGGCCTGGATCGAGAGGTTGACCGTTTCCGGCTTGGGAGGATTGGGCTGGCTCGACGCCTGCGGCAGGTCGACCTTGATCGCGTGCGTCAGCAGCGGCGCGGTGATGATGAAAATCACCAGCAGCACCAGCATCACGTCGATCAGCGGAATCATGTTGATTTCCGCCATGTCCTGTGAGCGGGGGCCGGATTGAAGTCCGCCGAAAGCCATCAGGCGCTCCTTGCCGTCCGGGTGGCCGGGGCGGCGGCATGCAGGCCGGTGGACATGAAGGCAAACAGGTCATGCGCAAAGCCGTCGAGTTCGTTCAGCACCAGCCGGTTCGAGCGGTTGAAAAAGTTGTAGGCGAGCACCGCCGGAATGGCGACGGCCAGCCCCAGCGCGGTCATGATCAGCGCTTCGCCGACCGGCCCGGCCACCTGGTCGAGGCTGCCCGAGCCGCTCATGCCGATGTTGACCAGCGCGTGATAGATGCCCCAGACCGTGCCGAACAGGCCGATGAAAGGCGCGCTGGACGCGATCGAGGCGAGCATGGTGTGGCCGTGTTCGAGGCGCGCCGTGTCCTGGTCGATGGCGCGGCGCAGGGCGCGGGTGAGGAATTCCTCGGCGGTGCCGGATTCGATCAGGCGCTGGCCGGTCTTGTTGCGGTATTGCTCGGCCGCATGGAGGCCGCGCTGGGTGAGGTGCGAAAACGGATCGTGCACCCCGGCGTTCTGGATGTGTTCGGCCACCGAGTCCAGCCCGGGCGCGTCCCAGAATTTTTCCAGAAAAGCCTGTGCGCTCTTGCGCATGCGGCGGTTGGCGATCGACTTGCTGGCAATCAGATACCAGGTGATGACCGACATCGCCAGCAGCACGACGAGCAGAAAATAGGCCAGCGCATCGGCCTGGGCCAGAAAATGAATCAGTCCCAGTTGGGTGGGGGCGGCGGTTTCCATGATTTAACTCCTTAGACTGAATTGTATCGGGACGATGACCCAGGCCGGGATGGGCTGCTCGCCTTGGCGGGCGGGAATAAAACGCCACTGCCTGACGGTGTCCTGGGCGGCCTGGTCGAGGCGGGGAAACCCGCTGCTGCGATAAAGCTCGACCCGTTGGGCGTGACCCGCTGCGTCGACATGCACCCTGAGCCGCACTTCGCCTTCTTCGCCCATGCGGCGCGACAGGCTGGGGTAAGGCGGTTTGGGGTTGTCCAGATAGTCCGCGTTAAAGCGCGGTTGCGTCACCGGCACGGGCGGCGGGGCAGCCTGGGCGGGCGCTGGGGCGGGCGCAGGCAAGGGTGCGGGCTGCGGTTCGGGGCGCATGCTTTCGGGCCGCACCGGTTCGACGGGTTGCGGTGGATGTTCGGCTCTGACCGCTTCGGCTTTGGGTTGAACCGGCGTGGGGGGCGCAGTCGGCACCGGCGGGGTCGGCATGCTGCGGGGCGGAGGGGGGCGCTGGGGCTGTTCGGGCCGCGCCGCGATCTCGGGTTGCACTGCGGCCGGCTCGATCAATCGAACGTAAAGTGGGGCGGGCGGCGCGAGCGGCGGCGTGGCGTGCGGCAGGGTCAAGATCAGCGCCAATATGCTCAGATGCAGCAGCATTACGACCGCCAGCACGCCAGGCGAGAGGCGCGGCGGGGGAATCCGGAAGTCTGGGCGAACGGCTGGCATCAGCGGCGGGTGGGTGACCATGGCATGGACCGGCATTTTGTCATGCCCCGATTGCCGGCAACATGATTCAAAAGGCTGTTTGACTGGCAGCTTGGAATAAGTGCCTGATCGTGAGGCCAAATTCGTCAGGCTGCCAGGCATAAAAAAACGTCCCGCGCGGGGACGTCGATGGTCGTTGTGAAACGCAATCAGCCCTCGATCGGACCGGCTGCGGTCTGCATGTAGTTCTGTTCGCCCATGCGCTTTAACAGGTCGAGCTGGGTTTCCAGATAGTCGATGTGCTCCTCGGTGTCGGACTGGATGCCGACCAGCATGTCGCGCGAGACATAATCCTTGACCGACTCGCAGTGGGCAATCGCTTCCACGTACAGCGTGCGGCCCGTGTGTTCAAGCTTGAGGTCGCAGGCCAGGCATTCGGCGACGTTTTCGCCGATCAGGAGCTTGCTCAGGTCCTGCAGGTTGGGCAGGCCTTCGAGGAACAGAATGCGCTCGATCAGCTTGTCGGCATGTTTCATTTCCTCGATGGATTCCTCGTACTCGTGCTTGCCGAGCGCGTTCAGGCCCCAGTTCTTGTACATGCGGGCATGCAGAAAATACTGGTTGATCGCGGTGAGTTCGACGGTCAGCGCCTTGTTCAGGTACTGGATGACTTTTTTATCGCCTTTCATGGCTGGACTCCTGGTTGTTGGCGGGGCCCGCAAGAAGCTGTTGGCTAAGCGGAAGATTGGCTATTGTGCAACCGGGCTGCCTGTCATTGTATGAAAAAACCCGCGCCGGACAAGCCTGGACGCGGGTTTGAGAAAGCGGACGGGAATGAGAACGGGTTGCGTTTTTATTGACCGGCGTTCAGGCAGCGGCCATCAGGCCGGGGCAGGCTGCTTCGCAACGTGCATCGGATACCGCTTCGCGCAAGACATCCTTGGCGCATTTGGCGCAGCGCCCGCACTGGGTGGCCACGCCGAGATGTTCGCGCAATTCGCGCATCGAGCTCACGCCCTCGGTCCGGACCAATTGGCGAATGTGGGCATCGGTGACCGAGTGGCAAAGGCATACGTACATGGCGCGCGCTCCGCTGCTGAATGAGAGCTTATTTTATATAAATGAGAATCGTTGTCAATATCAATAACTATTGGTTGGCTGCCAGTGCACGAAGTGCTCGCGGTACAGAAATCCCTGCACCCAATCGAACCCGGCCGCGCGGGCGAACTCAAGGTCGGCCTGCGTTTCGATGCCTTCCAGCACGGTGCGTACTTCCATGACGCGGCACAGCCCCAGGAACCACTGCAGGGCATCGATGCGGCGGGGAGTGCGCCTGGACAGCCAGCTGCGGTCGAACTTCACTTCCGACGATTCGCTCAGTGTGTCGTAGCTCACCACGGTGCCGGCCACCCCCATGTCATCCAGGGCGACGCCGAATTCCGCGCCCTTGAACACGCTGATCATGTCGCGCGCGCGTTCCAGGTCCTGAATGGACAGGTTCTCGGTAACCTCGATCGTGATGTGCTGGCCGGACTGCTGCCGGTGATGGCGAAACAGATCGACGAACAGGTTGGCATGGATCCCTTCACCGATATGGAAACTGTCAGGGTCGAGGTTGACGAACAGGTGTTGCGCTTTCGGCGCGTGCGCCAGTTGCAGGCGTTTGGTTTCCAGCTCCACATGGAGCAGCAGCAGCGGATTTTCGTGCAGGGCCTTGAACATCAGGTCGGGCGGCACGGGGATGCCGTCAGCGCGGTGGAAGCGTGCCAGCGCTTCGTAGCCGACGATGGCCTCCGAGCGAACGTCGACCAGCGGCTGATATTCCACGCCGAAGCGACCGGCGATGGCGATATCGAGAATTTCATGGGGGTGCGGCGCTTCGCGGCATGCGTGGCCGGCTTGGTCGCGGCAGCGCATGTGGGCCGGCGTTTCCAGTTGGTACGTTTCCATTGGGTTCCTTCCGTGCCAAGGGGGAAAAAAAGCGGGCCCCAAAGGCCCGCTGCGAGTTGCGTCGTATCTTCCCCTGACGGTCAGAACTGGTAACCGACGCCCAGATTGACGCCGTTCTGATTCTTGCCGTCGTCGTTGTCCTGCCGCTGGTAGTCGGCCTTCAGCACCACATCGGGATGGGGCTTCCAGTTCACGCCGGCGTCGATCTGTTGTTTCCTGCTGCCGACGGCGTCGCCGGCCTTGTTGTCCCACAGGTTGTAGCGGGCGAAGACGCCCCACTGCTCGGACAGCTGGTAAGACGGTTCGATATACCCGCCGTTTTGCTTGTCGGCGCCGATCGCCGCGGGGCCGTTGCCGTCCAGATTCCATTGTGCATACAGGGCCTTGAGCGTAAACGGTCCCTTGTTCAGCACGCCGTGCAGCTCATACAAGTTGGCGCTGCCTGCGGTAGCGTCCAGCCCCTGGGTGATGTCGCTCTGGTGCTGGATGCTGCCGCCGAGTTCGATGCCGGGCAGGCCGGTCCACTTCAGGCGGGCGGTGGTGGCGAGGTTGCCGGCGCGGGCTTCGCTGGTTTTCTGGCGGCCGTCGCGCGGTTTGTAGCTCTTGGCCGCAGTGGTGGCGAGGCCTTCGTGGATGGCGAAGTCATAGCTGAAGCTGTCGCCCAGTTGCCCGGAGAGCGCGGCGCCACCCGCCCACCAGGTGGCGGGAATGATGTCTTTTTCGACCGGGTTGCGCTCGACGCCGTAGAAGGCAGGCGGCTCATGCGTCTCGTTCATGATGCCGACCGGCAGCATGAACAGGCCCGCCTTGGCGCGGTGATTTTCATTGAGGTCGAATTCAACGTAAGCCTGTTCAAGCTCGATCTCGCCTTTCTTGCCTTCGCCCGCGATGCTGTGCTCGACTTCCAGTTCGGAGAAGAAACGCGTGCGCTCATTGAAGGTGTGGCCGAAAAACAGCACGAAGCGGTGCAAATCGATTTCGTCCTTGTCGGCTGCGCCGCCCTTGCCTTTCAGCGTGTTGTAATGCAGTTCGCCGTAGCCGCCGATGCGGGTTTTTTCGGCCCACGCCGCCATTCCGCTTGCCGGTTTGCTGGCGACTTTTTCGACTTGCTCGGACGTGGCTTCGACTTTCTGCTCGGTGGTCTTGAGTTGGCCCTTGAGCGACTGGTTTTCTGCCTCCAGCGCGTTCATGCGGGATTCCATCGCTTTCAGGCGTTCCTCCACGCTTGTGTCGGCCCAGGCCGGTGATTGCAGCGTCGATAAGACAGCGGCCGCGAGCGCGGCGCGGATAAATGGGTGTTTCATGGTGGTTCCCTTTCGTTCCAGTTGAGAAAAGGGCTGGCTGGGGGCGGATGCCCGTGGCTGGCGGTTAAAAAATCAGGCGATGCGGCGGCGCCCCAGGCGTACATGGAGCAGTCCCGCCAGCGGCAGCGCGAGCCCGGCGATCCAGTGCGCGAGCGGCAGCCAGGCTTCGTTGGCTTCGGATAAAAAGTAATACAGCGCGTAGCCGGTGAGGGCGAGCCACAGCAGCCAGCTCTTCATCGCCAGGCCGGAGCGGCGGTTTTTCTTGAGTTGCCAGGCACGGCGGGCGTGGATGGGCAGCACCGACCCGATCGCCACCAGCGCCGCGAACGCCATCAGTCCGTGCAGGCGCAGCCACCAGGTTTCCAGCGGGTGGGCCGCATCGCCGAAGTCGCCCGGCACGCGCAGAAAATAATGAAACAGCAACCACAGCGCGCCCGATGCCCACAGCGCAAGCGCGATGCCATACAGCGCGCGTTTGTGGCGGGGACCCATGCGGATGGGGAGCGGATGGTGGCGTGTCATGCGGCAACGGCCTCCGGTTCGGTTTATTTTCGACTTGATAAAGTTCCTGGGTGAGGCGCTGCCTGGCTGGCTGCCGGCTGATGTGGTGTCGGCAGACTGGGAGGCTGTCTCTTCCAATAAGCAGGCAAAGTCCGAGTATATGGAAGCGGTA
>NCIF01000042.1 GCA_002256785.1 Hydrogenophilales bacterium 17-61-9 | reverse complement strand
TTCCAGCGCGATGTTCTTCGTCAGAAAATAGCTGAAATCCACCTCGGGCGCCCATTTATCACTCAAGCTGATGGCATCGGCGGGCACGCCCAGCCCGGGAATCGGGTCGGACTGGTTTCGGGGCTGGATATCGATCGCGCGGATGCGGACAAGCCAATCGCCCTGATCTGCCTGCGCGTATCCCGCACCCGTCATGACATTGCATAAAATGAAAGCCAGGCCTGCATATTTCATCATTACCCCTCCCTGAATGAGCATGCGTAAAGCATGTCGAGCAACATCCGGACCAGATGCAGCAAGCTTTAAATTCAATACCTTATGTTTTCGCCCCTCGATAAACAGGAAGCCGCGTTTCCCAAAAGCGTTCGTTTTACTTCTCATTCCGGGCAAACCGGTGAGGCGATTGAACGGCAAGATGGGGCCGCGCCCCATGTGCGGAGACGGCGGGCCTGCCGCGGCCCCATTGCCCGGAGCAGCAGCCGTTCCGTATTTGCACTTGCCACGGCCTAAAGCCGCGGCTGGATGCGATACGTTTTGGGATCGATACTGTGCAAATTAAGCTTCTGATGAACCGCCCTCGGCGTCACTTCCAGGGATTTCGCCACGTCGCCGATATTGCCGCGAAAGCGGGTTAGGGCTTGCTTGAGGATTTGCGCCTCCACCTGCTCAAGGGCAAAACGCTTGGCTTCCTTGAGCGACTGGTCGGCCTGCTGACCGGATGCAACCGGTGCGACACTGCCGGTTTCAGGCAGCTGCACTTCCGTTATGACCGCTCCGGGAGAAAACAGGAACGTACGCTCCAGTACATTCTCCATCTCGCGCACGTTCCCGGGCCAGTCATATCGCATGACCCGGTCGACCGCAGCCTGGCTCAATGTTTTGGCGACCTTGTCATTGTATTTCCCGGCAATCTGGGAAAGGATGTGATCGACGAGCGGCAGGATGTCCTCGCGCCGTTCGCGCAGCGGCGGCAGATTGATGGGAATGACGTTAAGCCGGTAATAGAGATCCTTCCTGAAGGCGCCCCCGGCAATGAGTTTTTCCAGCTGCATGCCGGCTGCGGCGATCACGCGCACATTGGCAGACAGGTTCTGCTTGCCGCCCACCCGCTCGAACTCGCCATTTTGAAGCACCCTCAGCAGGCGGGCCTGGGTCGCAAGCGGCAACGAATCGACCTCGTCTAGAAACAGGCTCCCGCCCTCCGCCCGCTCGAACAGGCCATGATGCACTTCGTACGCGCCCGTAAACGCGCCGCGCTCGTGCCCGAACAACACCGTCTCGACCAGATTCTCGGGAATGGCGCCGCAATTCACCGCGACGAAACTCTTGTTCCATCGCTCGCTCATGGCGTGGATGCGGCGTGCGACGACCTCCTTGCCCACCCCGGTCTCCCCGGTGATCAGCACGGTCGCGGCAGTCGGCGCGGCCACGCCCACCGTCTCCAGGACCTTGAGCATGACCGGCGACCTTGCCACGAAGGCCGGGCCTTTCGCATGTCCTGATTTGTCAGACCGGGCGGTGCACCAGGTTCCCCTGCCTTGTTTTCCCATGTCTATGCTGGCCTTAGCGGAAGCCAGCTGGCCGCGGATGACTTCGCATTCGCGGTGATATTCGTCGCCTTCCAGACCGGCGGCCTTTTCGGCGTCGGTATGGATGCGCACCTCGCACATCCCGTCCCCCGCCGCGATCCGCTTGTCCAGAATCACCTTCGCATAGCCAAAGTTGCGCGCCGCAATCCCGCCGAAAACGCTGGACGTCATCCTGCATAGTTCCGGGGCCTGCATGACCGCCTCCCCAAAAGGACAGCGGGTATTGATGACGCGCACCATGTCGGGCTCGCTGGAGCCGCGGGAGAAATTCCCCCCGATCTTGTTCTTGATCGCCACGATCATGTCCGCGTATTTGTCATGGCTCAGCGCGCCGTCCAGTTCCAGCTCCTGGCGGTATGCGGCTTCAAAGCAGCTGCTGGCGTTGAGTCCAAGCTGCTCGATATGATTCAAACGATTTTTGCTATTGCATTTTTCACACCCCAGTTTCTCGCATGACTCGATACTTTTGCTCACGAAGGTTTGCAGAAACGCAATCGGGTTGAGATGGGAAAAATATTTCTTGTCCATGGAGATGCTCCTGATTATTTAGGCTTCCGCTTTGATGCATTTTTTCTGCAAGGACGTTTTGACAGCAATGCTCCCCGGATGGGCGCCCGTCATCCGGTGTGTAAAACCGTATCAATCAATATAGGCAAATCCCGGGCGCTTATTCATGCGCATCATGGCCGCCCCCCAGGCGCACAATGTATTGCAGGGTCAGCTGCTTGTCCGCCCCTCCCGGGCGGGATTCATCGCGCGCAAACTGCAGGCGGATGCGTGAAGACGCGTCCGGACTGTAGTCGACCATCACCGTGTTGCGGCTGGGCGTGTAGGGCCTGAGCACGGGCAGGTCGGCCGGATCAAGCGCCGTCCCCAAACGCAGGCTGCCGCTGTTTAGCCGGTCATGGCGCCAACCCGCTCGCCAGGCGGGCATGAACCGGTAAACGCCTTGCAGATACCAGCCGGATTGCGCGGCTTGATAGCGATCCGAAACCCCGGCGGCGCAATTGCCGCCGGCACAACTCAGGATGCCCGTTTCGCTGCGGTGGAAATATTCGCCCTGGAATTTGAAGGCGTTCACGTCGGGGTTGCCGTCCGGCGCCCATTTCCAGACAAAGTCGGCGATCCAGAGGCGGCTCTTGCCGCTGAAACTATTGCGTGTCGGCACGTCCAGGGCATCGGTATCTTCATAGCCGCGCGCCTTCGGATCGGCCCCCAGATAAGACAAGCCAGCGCGCCAGGCATGGGACATGCCGGCGCGGCCGCCCACATGCGCGTACAGGGCGCCCGCTATGCCGTCGTTTCCTTCGGCGGCGGGAAAACCCAGCCCCCGGCCCAGTTCCGCGCCCCATTCCACCGACAGATTTTCCGGCGACATCCGCAATTCCGCCTGCACGCCATCCAGCTTGTACTGATTCCCGAGAAAAGCCTTGTAGGGCAGCGCGGTGTCGACGAAATCCCAGTCGTCCAGGCATTGCTGGTTCATATAGCCGATGCCGGAGAAAAAACGCCCGGCCGTGTAGCCCATCCCATCGCCGGAATGCCTGGATTGAATATAGGCGTTTTCCAGGCTCACGCCATGGTCCGGCGCCAGCGACAGGGACAGTTTTCCGTGGAAATTGCGCCCCACGTCGGCATCGAAATTCAGCATCGACTCGCCTAGGGAGAAATTGCGCGGCCCCGGTGCGACTTCGTCCCCACTGGGGATAAAGCCCGCGATCCGGTAATGCTCCGGGTTGCGCTGCAGGTAAGTCGCGGTGCCGGACAGGACCAGGGAGATTTCCGGGTCGAAGCCATCGGCCCGGTCTGGCGTGTTGCCGGCCGCGCTGCGGGCAGCCTGTTCGGTCTTGGCGTCTGCCTGCCTGGCCGCGGCTTCGGTTTGCGCCAGGCGCGCTTCCAGTGCGCCGATGCGTGACTCGAAAGCGGCTTTCATCCGTCGGATCTCGTCGCGAATGGCTTCCGGATTCTCTTCGGCGTAGGCCGGCATGCCCAGCATCACGAGGAGGCCGGACACCATCGTCAGACGTTTCATCCTTACCCTCCGAAATCGGCATGCAGGCGCACTGCATGCGTAAAACCCGGCTCTGGCGGCGCGGTGCTTGCGGGCGTCCAGTCAACCCCGGGGTGCCTGGGCTTGCGCTATTTAAGCTTTTTGATCCCGAGGGCTTTCAGCGCCAGATTTTCATAGAAAGGCTCCGATATCCCTTTTCTCATTTTGCGCATGAAGTATTTTTCGAACGCGACCTTGGCCAGATGCACCCATTTCCCTTCGGAAAACCAGTTGACGTTGCGCGGCGGGATTTGCGGCAGCGCGGCAAAAGCGATGCCTGTGTCGCCGAAATCCGCCAGGCAGACAGCGTTCCAGGTCGCTTTCCTGTCCGGCTCCCGGCCATCCAGCAGGGCCCGGATATTGTGCGCGGCGGCATTCACCATGGACTCGATCATGTAGCCGGTTTTGGGCGTGCCGGTCGGAACGGGCGTGGCCTCCACCGGCGGAATGGCGACGCACACGCCGACTGCGAACACGTTCCCGAACCCGGGGTTGCGCTGGTATTCGTCGATCAGGATGAAGCCGCGCGGATTGGTGAGCCCCTCGATGCCGAAGACGGCATCCACGCCCTTGAACGCGGGCAGCATCATGGAATACCTGAACGGCAACTCATGCTGTTTCTTCTCGGTGCCGTCCTCGTTCATTTCGGTCACGAACATTTTTCCCGCTTCGACCTTGGCGATCCTGGCGTTGCAGATCCACTTGACGTGCCTGTCCCGGAACGCCGATTCGATCATGCCCTTGGAGTCCCCCACGCCGCCGAGGCCCAAATGGCCGATGTAGGGTTCGGCGGTCACGAAGGTCATCGGCACCTTGTCGCGGATTTTGCGGCGGCGCAGATCGGTTTCCATGATCATGGCGAACTCGTACGCAGGCCCGAAACACGATGCGCCCTGCACGGCGCCCACCACGATGGGGCCGGGGTCCTTGACGAAAGCCTGCCAGCCCTCATTGGAAGTGACGGCATGATCGACCGTGCATACCGACTGCGTATGGCCGCTGGGGCCCAGCCCCTCGACCTCGTCGAACGCCAGCTTGGGGCCGGTGGCAATCACCAGATAGTCGTAGTCGATGCTGCGGCCGTCTGCCAGTTCGATTTGGTTTTGCTCAGGATGAACGCGCCTGGCCGCGACCCCGATAAAACCGATTTTTTTCTTTTCAAGAACCGGCTCGATTGACAGCTCGATATCTTCGCGCGTGCGCCAGCTCACGGCGACCCAGGGGTTGGATGGAACAAAGTGGAAGGTCGATGCGTTGGAAATAACCGTGATGCGGTCTTCCGCGCGCGCCTTTTCACGCATTTCAAATGCCATGGGCATGCCGCCGATACCGGCGCCCAAAATTACGATGTGTGCCATGTGGCGATACCCTCAATCCGGTTATGTGCAGCGTATTCCCGTGTTACCCGACATCCGGGCCTAAACAACAGGGCATCCCGATGCCCAAGCCGTGCTAGCCGTCGCAACAACTTTTTTCAACCCTGTAAACGACACAGGATCGACAAAAACCCCGGTTCAACCAGTGGGCGCTCACCATGACCATGCCGCCAACAATGGTGAGTCCGGTTTCCCACGCCTCGCTTAAGCGCCCGTCAGAAAAAACCGCCCACGCCAACAGACCAAGCCCCGCTGCCATGAGGCCTAAAACATGTTTCCGGCGGTGGATGGGGTAGCCCAGGCCGAAAGACAGGGCAGCGATCCCCATCATGGCCAGCACCAGAAACCGATGCATTTCCTCCCCCGCCAGAAAGCTCAAGCCCACTGCGGGGAGGAGTCCGATGGCCAGAGGCGTCAGGACGCAATGCGCGATGCACAAGGTCGATGCAGTCATGCCCAGCCCGTCGTATCTGCCGATCATGGAACGCTCACCAATTTTCATTTCGCCTCCGTAAGCAAACAAACCGCAGAACCGCCGGCTTTTCTTGCCTCAACAGCATTCACACGGGAAACCGGCCCGCTTCATTCACTATTCAGGCGGACAGCAGGAGCAGCCCTTCCCGCACACGGGAAGGGAGCTGACTGCCCGCTCGCGCCCCCGCGCCATCTCGCCATGAATCACCGGCGCCGCGAGCACCAGCTTTCTGGCTGCGCCATTGCAGCGGGGACAGCCCGGTGCGGGCGCCCCGATCGGATGAAACGCTTCGAAACGCGCGCTGCAACTCCTGCACTCGTAGTCATAGATGGGCATCGTCGTCCCGTTTCTCCGTAAATGAATGAACCGCTCATTTCCAGCGCGGAGGCTGTGCACCTTTCACATTCATCGATGCTGCCGTCGCTTGCGTGACCCCCCGATTCGGCGCACTGATATTGGGTGCGCGCAGGCGTCTGAACTCGGTTTCCCAAACCCAGCCGCTGATGACAATATCCTTGGGGATCAGCGGATGATTCCGGAATCCCGCCACGGTCTTGATGCAGGTTTCATCCACGTCGTCCATCATGCCGATCCACTTGGCAAACGCGCCTTTTTCCAGTTTCATTTCAGGCAGGGAAGGGTCGAGCGTGATGTTGTCGAGATCGATTCCTTTCGCCCGTAAAGCCTTTTCCAGATCGGCGCCGTTGGCCGACAACATGCCGCACCCCGTGTGCTGCACCACCACAATTTCCTTGGTGCCGAAAAAGTTGATCGTCAGCATGGCCGAACGCACGGCGTCATCGGTAATGATTCCGCCGGCGTTGCGGAACAGGTGGGCGTCGCCACCACCGACCGGGCCGTCGGCGTCAATGCCCAGAGCTTCGTTCACCGGCATCCGCTCGTCCATGCAGGCGAGCACCCACAGGCGCCGCATATTGGGGCCGTCGGCGCCGAACTGACGTCGAATCTCCCACTGAGTGCGCTCGGCTACCCTTTTTTCCAGTTCATCCTTGAGTGACATCGTATTGCTCCTTAACTGAGTTGATTTCTGCGCACTGCCACGCTGCGCAGTGCAACAAACGTCAAAGCAACCACCATGCCAACCTGATTATTTATTTAATTTCAATACGTTATATTTTTTTGCGGAATCGGGGGCGAAGTAAATAGCGTGTTCCAGGTCATGCCGGATACGGTAACCTGTTGAATGTAAAACTGAATTAATGCTGTGAACGACGGCTTCTGACGGGAAACCCAACTTCACATTTAGAGACAAGCGTAATCCGGAAAACGACTCACTTGAGTCTCATTGAGTCCCCTCCCACCTTTCCGGGCCGCGACACGCCCGCACCATGAGCAACGTGCGAAAATAGGATGCGTAGATCCTCGCCTCGAGGATGCCGGGTGAGTTCAGGGACAGCGAGCGCACCCGCCAGGCATCCCTGCCATTGATTTCAAAAACCCATTAGTGATACCGTGAACCATGACGCTTGCCATTTTCAAACGCTTCCCCGCCCTGCTGGTCGGCCTGCTTGCCCTCGCCGCCCCCGCTGCCGCCGCGCCGCTCACGCTGGATCAACTGCTGGCGCGTCCGGTGGCGCCTCACGGCGTGGTGTTTGAAATTGTCGACCGCGATCCGCGCGCACTGGACGTGGCGCTACCCTGGGTCAAGCAGGCTTCGCAACGTTTGAAGGCGCGCTTCCCCACCCTGCCGATGGCGCTGGTCACCCATGGTCAGGAAATGTTTGCGCTGCAAGATAGCGGGCGTACCGATAATCCAGGCATGCATCAAATTGCCGAATCCCTCAGCCGCGAGGGCATCCCGGTGCACGTCTGCGAAACCTACGCGGGCTGGCGCGGAATCGGCGCTGAAAACTTTCCCAAATACATCGATGTCGCGCCTGCCGGCCCTACCCAGATCAAAAACTACGAAGCGCTCGATTACGAACGCCTCGTGGTACCCAAGGCCAGCACACTCAAAGCGCGCTGAAAGGCATGATGGCGTGCTGTGCTTACAAGCCAGACCGAATGACCCTCAAAAAGGAGGCGGGCATCCAAACGCAAGTTCTTTCCCCGTTGCCGGATGTACAAACGCCAACGATTCCGCATGCAGCATGAGTCTGCTTGCCATAGCCTGGATAGCGGGCGGCGCATAGAGCGCATCGCCCAGAATCGGATACCCCAATTCGCGCAGATGCAGCCGCAACTGATGTGAACGGCCAGTGACCGGTTCGAGTTCGACGCGTGTACACAATCCGTTTTCATCGTGTTCCAGCACGCGCCAGCGGGTAAGGCTGGGCTTGCCGAACGTGTGATCGATGATGCGCAACGGCCGGTTCGGCCAATCAAGCATGATGGGCAAATCGATGGCGCCCCAGGATTCCGCCGGTGCGTCGGGCCGGCCCGCCACCACGGCAATGTAGCGCTTGCTCACCTCGCGCGCAGCGAAGGCCATGCTCAGTGCGCGCTGCATCGTCGCGCCACGCGCCATCACCATCAGTCCCGAGGTCGACATGTCCAGGCGATGCACAATCAGGGCATCGGGATAACGCGCCTGCACGCGCGCACTCAGGCAATCCTGTTTATCGGCCCCGCGCCCGGGTACCGCGAGCAGGCCGCCTGGTTTGTCGACCACCAGCATGGTGTCATCAACGTAGAGCAGTTCGATGGGCGCGGCGGTGGAAAGCGGTGTCATGAGCATTCAATCGGTGGGCGGGCCATGATAGCCACGAAGCCAGCCTGACTCTAGTCAAATGGGACTGAGCGTTCTATCGTTAGCGGATTCGGTTCCAATCGCCGTCACGCCTCCCCGGGAACATGCCCATGATTCTAGGCCTACGCACTGCCATCTATCCTGCACCCGATCTGGCTGCGGCCAAACGCTGGTACACCAACGTGCTGGGCCAGCCGCCCTATTTCGATGAGCCGTTTTTCGTCGGCTTTGCGGTGGGGGGATTCGAGCTGGGCCTGTTGCCCAACGCGCAGCCAGGCACAAGCGGACCGCAACCGCTTTGGGGCGTCTCCAATATCGAGGCGGATTTTGCGCGGCTGATCGAACTCGGCGCAACCGAACTGGAACCGGTGACCGAAGTCGGCGAAGGCATCAAGGTGGCAGCGGTGCAGGATCCATTCGGCAATCGCCTCGGCCTTATCGAAAACCCGCTGTTTGATCCCGGGGCGGTGCGCTGAATCTGTTTCTACTCAAGCCGCCAGTTCGGGAATGATCATCAAATACGCATTGAGCATATAGAGCCCGGACAGGATCAGCAGCAGCGCGCCGACGACTTCGAACCATTTTTGCCGGTGCTGCAGCGACTTCAGGCTTTCCAGCCAACCCACCGCCCATGCGCCCAGTATGATCGGCACCGCGCGCCCCAGCGCAAACGCCAGCAACAAGGTGGCGCCAAACAGCGGCGAGCCGATGGCGGTGGCCACGCCCAGCAGTATCACCAGCGCCGGGGTGCAAAAAGGACACACCGCCACCGAGAACGGAATGCCCAGCAGGAACGCGCCCCAGCCGCTGTGCGCACGCTTGGCGCGCAGGCGGATCGTCGGCAACGGCAGCTTGATCCAGCCCGGCCACATCAAGCCCAGCACGATCAACAAGGGCCCGAGCACCAGCCCCCATTCCCGCCCCAGCAATTTTTCCACCCACAGGCCGCCCAGCCCGGCGGCAAAGCCCATGACCAGATGGGTGAGGGCCATGCCGAGAATGAACAGGCTGCCAAACAGCACGGCGCGCCGGGTCTCGTGGGCCTTGGTCACATAGGCCAGCGACACCGGAATCGCGGCCAGCGCGACGGGGTTGAAGCTGAAAATAAATCCAGCCGCAAATCCAATGCTCAACGAGGCGAGACTGGCTTGCTCAAGCGTGCTGCGCAGGGTGTCCAAATCCATATCAGTGTCCGGTTTGCCAGATGAAAATGGCCGCGCCCCACAGCAGGGCCGTGGTGAGATAAGGGCTGAGCGCAGCGGATAGCCCGAGGACAGCGCGCGCATTCGCCCCCAGTCCGTGCATGCTGCCCCACAGAGTGGGCAGGCTGAACATGACCGCGAAGAGGCCTCCCGCCAGCACCGCCAGCAGGGGTTGCTGCGTCAAGGCGGCAAGCATGCCAACGATTAGCACCAGCGGCAGCGTGCATGCCGGCAAGGTGAGGCCGAGCTTCAAGCCTTGCGGCCAATCCGCATGGCGTGGCACGAGCCGGAAAAATTCGAGATGCGGCACCGGCAGATAGACCTTGCGGCTGACCAGATAAACGAGGCCGATCGCGCCCAGCATCAGCATCGCCGCCTGCGCCGACAGGGCCGTCAAACCGATCGCGGCGGCCGCCCCGAACAGCAGCGCCAGCAGACCGATCCGCGACAATACCAATTGCGCCAGTGCACGTGCGCGCCGGTTCAGCGGATCGTGATGCGCGCGCACCGCAAACAGGGTGTGGGTGGCGATGGTGCAGGGCTCGAAAAACGACAACAAGCCCAGCACGAAGGCTGCAATCAGCAAGAGCATTTCCATGATGCGGCCGCCTTATTCCAGCCGGCGCAGCAACGCTGCCCGCAGCGTGCTGGCGCGCGGCAGCGAGGTGAATTCGAGCTTGCCGTCGATCGCGATGGAGGGCGAGGCCATGATGCCCAGATCCACGGCGTAATCCATTTCTTCCAGGATATTCACCTCGCGCCAGCTCACCCTGTCCGTGCCCAGGCTTTCAACCACCTCCCTTAGCACGTCCCTGGCCTGCGCGCATTTGCCGCAGCCCGGAGAAGAAAACACTTCGACCTTAAGCATCGCGGCCGCCTTGCGCCTGCCTGGCGACGCTGGTTTCCAGCGCCGCCAGAATGGGGCACGCATCCAGCGGACGGGTTTCGTCATTGCAGGTGGCGATCAGCTCGCCCAGGGCCTGGGACATGAGTTGCAGCGCGCGGATCTTGTGTTCCAGTTGCAGCTTCTTGCCGATGGCCACGCTGCGCACGTCCTTGCAGCAGGATTCATCGCTATTCTTGAGCGCAAGCAGTTCGCCGATCTCGGCGAGACTGAAACCGCATTGTTGTGCCTGGCGGATGAAACGCAGGCGCCGGACCGCGTCGGCGTCATACAGGCGATAGCCCGCTGCGGTTTTGCGCGTGGGCGCGAGCAGACCTTCCTTCTCGTAGTAGCGCACGGTGTCGGGGGTGACGCCGACCTGCTGCGCGAGTTTTCCGATGGCGTACATGACGACCCTCACTGTTAACGCCTTGCATCCTAAACCCTGGAGTGAGGTCCAGTGTCAAGTGATCGCTATCGGCAACGCAGCCTCGCCATACGGGCAGCCATTGCAGCTGCCCGGGCCGCAGCGTCAGGCTTTCATCGCCTCCAGCAGCGTGATGCCCCAGGCCACGCCAAAGCCGTTGGCATCGCTCATCACTGCACCCAAACCGCCCTTGCAGCTGTGGCCCGACAAATCCATGTGCAGCCACGGCGTATCGCCGACGAAGCGCGACAGGAAGCGGGTGGCGAGGATGTGGTCGGCTTCGCCTTCCATGCTGCATTGCTTGACGTCGGCCACGCTTGAATCGAGCTGGCTGTCGTAATCCTCCGGATAGGGGAAGACGACGATGCGCTCGCCGCTGGCGGCGCCGGCGCGCGAAGCCTGATGCGCCAGCGCGCTGGACGAAGCGAACACGCCCGACATGCGGCTGCCGAGCGCGTAATGCATGGCGCCGGTGAGCGTGGCGAAGTCGGCGATCAGCGCGGGCTTGGTGCGCGCGGCCAGCGTCAGCGTGTCGGCCAGCACCATGCGGCCTTCGGCGTCGGTATGAACGACTTCGATGGTGGTGCCGTTCAACGCCTTGACCACTTCGTTCTGCCGATAGGCCTCGGGGCTGATGTGGTTCTCGGCAAGCGCAACCCAGCCCTCCAGCGCAACCGGCAGCTTCATCAGCGAAGCGGCCGCCAGGATGCCCAACACCACCGCCGAACCATTCATGTCTTCGTGCATGCCCTGCATGTATTTGGCCGGCTTGAGGTTGTGGCCGCCGGTGTCGAAGCAGATGCCCTTGCCGACGAAGGCCACCTTTTTCCCTGCCCCCTGACCCCCGACCCCTGATCCCTTGCCTTTAGGTCCCTTGTAGCTGATGCGCACGATCGCCGCATCCTTCGCGGGCGAACCCTGCGCCACCGCGCAGAATGCGCCGGCGCCCATTTTCTTCAGCTTGGCGAAACTGTATTCCTCGACGGTCCAGCCGTATTGCCTGGCCAATACTTTTATGCGCTTGCGGTATACACCCGGCGTGAGTTCGTCCGGCCCCTGCACGGTCAGGCTGCGAG
This sequence comes from Hydrogenophilales bacterium 17-61-9, assembly GCA_002256785.1. Lineage (GTDB taxonomy): Bacteria > Pseudomonadota > Gammaproteobacteria > Burkholderiales > Thiobacillaceae > Thiobacillus. Next base: position 14,730 of record NCIF01000042.1, on the reverse strand, counting down.
TGAGCAGGTTGCCTTCGGCCAGCGCCTTGACGCGCGCAAAGCCGTCGGCCGATTGATGGCCGAACAACTGCACGCTCTTGAGCGCAGCATCCGGTTTTGTTTTTCTCGACGGCAGCGGCGCCGCATTGACCAGCGCGGCATACACCGCCGCTTCCGCCGCGCGCGCCTTGAATGCCGCATCGCCCCACACCGCCAGCGTCAGCGCCTTGGGATGCTCGGCCATCAGCAGCGCCAGCCCCTTGCGCACCAGCTCGTGCAGCTCGAACGTGCTGGCGTCAGCTTTGAGCATGACCGCCACCGCGAGGGTGCCGCCGGGAAGCTGCACCGCCACGGGCGATTTGGCCAGGGCATCAATTTTAATATCGCGGCGTCTCATCGCTGCTTTGAGTTCAGCACTTCCTGGCAGTTCGGGCAAGGTTTTTGAAACGGGGAGCAATATCAATGCATGACCCGCCGTTCCCAGCGATTTTTCGGTGATTTCCTGTTTGTTTTCAGTGAATTTAGGCAGCATGCGGGTTCCTTGGGGGCGGCGTTTTTCTTGATGGTTGGCGGGGTTTCCCGGATAATTGCGTGGTTTTGTATTTCCACCGCATTTTTCCGACCCCATCCCACAAGGGTAACCGAATGAAGATTGAAGACAAGAAACGCGTGCTGCGCGAAATGGTATTGCACCGTCGTTTTGAAGAACGCTGCTACCAGGCCTATATCGAACGCAAAATTGGCGGTTTCCTCCACCTCTATCCCGGTCAGGAAGCCTGCTGCAACGGCGTGATGGAAGCGGCGCGCCCCGGTCACGATTACGTGATCACCGGCTATCGCGACCACGTTCACGCGATCAAGTGCGGCTCCGACCCGAAAGAAGTGATGGCCGAGCTGTACGGCAAGGAAACCGGCTCGTCCAAGGGACGCGGCGGTTCGATGCACATCTTTGATGCCGCGCACCGCTTCATGGGCGGCTACGCGCTGGTGGGCGGTCCGTTCCCGCTGGCGGCCGGCATCGCCAAGGCGATCCAGCTCAAGGGCGGCGATGAAATCGCGATCTGTTTCCTCGGCGACGCCGCCAACAACCAGGGCGTGTTTCACGAAACCCTGAACATGGCCGCGCTGTGGAACCTACCGGTACTGTTCGTGTGCGAAAACAACCGTTACGGCATTGGCACCTCGATCGAACGTTCCACCGCCGTGGTTCACCAGCACAAGCGCGTCGCGGCCTACAACATCGAAGCAGCGGAATGCGACGGCCAGGATATCGAAGTGGTCTACGAGCACGCGCGCCAGGCCGTTGACCACGTGCGCTCGGGCAAAGGCCCCTTCTTCCTCGAACTGATGACCTACCGCTACCGCGGCCATTCCATGTCCGATTCGCGCGGCTACCGCACGCGCGAAGAAGAAGAGCTGTGGAAACAGCGCGACCCCATCTACATCCTGCGCGATCGCCTGATCGAAGCCAAGAAAATGACGATGGCGGATTACGAAGCGCTGGAAAAAGAAACCGACGCCTACATCGAAAACGAAGTCATCAAGTTTGCCGAAGACTCGCCCGAACCGCGTGTCGAAGATCTCGAAAAATATGTTCTAGCCGACCGCGAAAGTCAGAAACCCTGGCTCACCGGCAACGCTGCTTAAGGAAAAAACATGGCTCAAATCATGCTATGGGAAGCGATTCAACGCGCCCACGACGAAGAAATGGCACGTGACCCGCTGGTCATCTGTATGGGCGAAGACATCGGCGTCGCAGGCGGCACCTACAAGGCCACCAAGGGTCTGTACGAAAAATTCGGCCCGCTGCGCGTGATGGACACGCCAATCTCCGAAGGCGGCTTTACCGGCCTCGGCATTGGCGCTTCATTTCTCGGCGTGCGCCCCGTCATCGAAATCATGTCGGTCAACTTTGCCTGGCTGGCGATGGACCAGATGTTCAACTCCGCAGCCAAGATTCGCTACATGTCCGGCGGCCAGCTGGAAGCGCCGTGCGTGTTCCGCTCGGCAGGCGGTGCTGCGCACCAGTTGGGCGCGCAGCACTCGGCGCGGATGGAAAAGGTTTTCATGGGGATCGCCGGCCTGCGCGTGGTGACGCCGTCCAACCCCAAGCAGGCCTATGGTCTGCTGAAATCGGCCATTCGCTGTAACGACCCGGTGTTCATCAACGAACACGAACTCATGTACAACATGAAGGGCGAAGTACCCGACACGGAATACTTCATGCCGCTGGAAGGCTCGGAAGTTGCCCGCTCCGGCACCGACGTGACCCTGTTCGGCTACAACATCTCGGTGCACTGGTGTTTGAAGGCCGCCGAAATTCTCGACAAGCAATACAACATCTCGGCTGAAGTGGTCGATTTGTATTCGCTGTCGCCGCTGGATCGCGCCGGCATCAAGGCGTCGGTCAGCAAAACGCATCGCGCCGTGATCGCCGAAGAAGACGAAGCGCCGGTTGGCGTAGGCTCCGAAGTCATCGCCCTCATCAACGAAGAATGCTTCTTTGAACTCGATGCCGCTCCGGTCCGCGTGCACTCCGCGCTGGTGCCGCAGCCCTACAACCATACGCTGGAAAAAGCGGCGATTCCCGATCACGAAGATGTGGTCAAGGCTGTGCTGAAGCTGTTTGGTAAGGCTTGAGGGATCAGGGGCCAGGATTCAGGGGTCAGGGGGTGAATAACTACCGTGACCTCAAAGTCTGGCAGATGGCGATGACGCTAACGGAAAACATCTACCCGGCAACGCAATCCTTTCCCCCTCGGGAAACCTATGCCCTGGCAAATCAGCTTCAGCGTGCAGCAGTTTCCATTCCCTCAAATATTGCCGAAGGCCACGCAAGAAGTTCAACGAAGGACTATATGCGTTTTGTATCGATTTCACAGGGCTCGCTGGCTGAAGCAGAAACACAGCTCGAACTCGCGCATCGGCTGGGTTACATCCCCCAGGCCGAGTTGCTTTGTCTGCTAGAACAGACCAACGAAGTTGGCAACCATTACGCCATCACCATGCCCCAGCTCTCGGACACCATGACCGAGGGCGTGCTTGTTACCTGGGAAAAACAGCCCGGCGACAAAGTCGAGCGCGGCGATATCGTCGCCACCGTCGAAACCGACAAAGCCATCATGGACGTCGAAGTGTTCAAGGCCGGTTACCTGGCCGGTCCGCTTGCTGAAATCGGCGCCACCGTCCCGGTTAGCGGAGCGCTGGGCTATATCACCGACACGGCAGGCGATGTCGCGATTGCAGCCGGCGAAGTGGTGTCCGAGCAGGCGCAAACTGAAATGATTCCGCACCATGCCGGCACGCCGATCGTGATGCCGCAGTTGTCCGACACCATGACCGAAGGCGTGGTGGTAACCTGGGAAAAGCAACCCGGCGACGCCATCAAGCGCGGCGACATTGTCGCCACCGTCGAAACCGACAAGGCCATCATGGACGTCGAAGTGTTCCAGGAAGGCTTCCTCTCCGGCCCGATTGCCGATGAAGGCAGCGTGGTCGAGGTCGGCCACCCGATGGGCTTCATCGTCGACGACGCATCCAAAGTCAACGATACCGGCGTAACGCTCGGCGCCGACCACAAGGTCAGCGACACCCACAAAGTTGCGCCGCACGCAGCCGGCCGGCCCGCACACATCCCCACCCCCAAAGCCACCCCCGCGCAAATCTCCGCTGCGGGCAACATGCCGCCCGTGCCGCGCCCGTCCGGCCGCCAGGCCAGCCCCTATGCGCGCAAGGTCGCTGCGCAGCTCGGCGTCAACCTCACCGGGCTGGCCGGCACCGGTCCGTCAGGCGTGATCGTTGCGGCCGATGTGGCACGCGCGCGGCCGTCGATGCAGCAGGTCGCCCATTCGCTGCCTCAGGTCGATGTGCCGGGTCAGGGCCGCGCGATGACGTCGATGGAAAAAGCCGTGAGCCATGCAATGGCTGCTTCGCTCACGCTGCCGACCTTCAACGTCACGGTGAACATCAACACCGCCGCGCTGACCGCTGCAGCCAAAGCCAGGAAAATTTCCGTGACCGTTGCGATTGCCAAGGCCTGTTCGGTGGCAATGGCGAAATTCCCGCGCATGAACTGGGCTTACCAGCCGGTCGACAAGCTGGTCGAACGCAGCAATCACGACTTCGGCGTGGCGGTGATGTCGAACGACGGCGGGCTGGTGGTGCCGATCCTGCACGGCATCGAAAAGCGTCCGCTGGAGGCACTGCAGGGCGACTGGACCGGGCTGGTCGAGAGAGCACGGGTGCGCAAGCTGTCCCCGGCCGAATACGCCAACCCCACCTTCACCATTTCCAACATGGGCATGCTGGGCGTGTCGCACTTCACCGCGATCCCCACCCCCGGCATCTCGGCGATTCTGGCGATCGCCGCCAACGGCCCGCAAGGCACGCCGTTCACCATCACCGGCGACCACCGCGTGCTGAACGGCGCCGATGTGGCGCTGTATCTGGTCGCGCTGAAACAGACCATCGAGGCGCCGGACAGCTGGATTCAGGATTCAGGGGTCAGGGTTCAGGGAACGGCGGCTGAGGCGGCTGCCACGTCCGCCACCCATGTTGCGCCCGTCTCGCCCATCCCCGAAGGCAACTGGGATGTTCAAGTCGTCGTCGTCGGCGGCGGCCCCGGCGGCGAGGACTGCGCGCGCGACCTCGCCGACCACGGCGTCCGTGTCATGATGGTCAACAACGAGCCCTTCCCCGGCGGCGAATGCCTGTGGCGCGGCTGCATCCCGTCCAAGGCCTGGCGTGCCGCGGCGGACAACATCCGCAACCGCGCGCACGACGCCGAGATGGGCGTTGACGGCACCAACACGCCGAAGCTGAACTGGGGACAAGTCGAGAAGCATCGCCGCTGGGTGCAGACGAGCCGCGGCGACATGGCGCTGAAAGCCGACCGCGGCATGAAGATCGACGTGCGCGAAGGCTACGGCGAATTCGTCGACGCCCACACGCTGAAAATCACCCCGGTCGAGGGCGAGCCCTACACCGTCAGCTTCGGCGCCGCGGTGATTGCCACCGGTGCCCCCGCCTTCGTGCCGCCGATCCCCGGCGCGCGCGAGAACCTGGCGACGGGCGGCGTGGTCACCTCCGACACCATCTGGAATCTCGCCACCCCGCCGAAGAAACTCGGCATCGTCGGTGGCGGCGTCATCGGCGTGGAAATGGCGCAGATCTTCCGCGACTTCGGCACCGAAGTGCTGATGCTCGAACGCAATCCGCGCATCCTCGCCGAAATCGAAGACGAGATCGCCAAGGCCCTGATCGCCTCGCTGGAGAAGGAAATCACCGTCGTCACCGGCGCCGACATCAAGGAAGCGAGCGGCACTCCCGGCGCGATGAAACTGCGCTATGCCAATAGCGAGGGCGTCGAGTCCAGCTTCGACTGCGACATCGTGCTGATGGCCACAGGCAAGCGTCCCGACACCAGCAAGCTCAACCTCGACAAGGCCGGCGTCGAGCTCGATGGCGCGGCGATCAAGGTCAACACCCGCGGCCAGACCAGCGTGCCGCACATCTTTGCGGTCGGCGACGTGATCGGCGGCTACATGCTGGCCCACACCGCCGCCACGCAGGGACGCGTCGCCGCCGACAACCTGCTGGGCCATGCCAGCGTTTACGACCAGGATCGCGACTGCGGCGTCACCTTCTCGCGTCCGCAGGCCGGTTTTGTCGGCTTGACCGTGGCGCAGGCCAAGGCCCGTGGCATCGACGCGGTGGAAGCCAAGATGCCGATGAGCATCGACGCCAAGGCGATGATCACCGGCGAGACCGAAGGCATGATCAAGCTGGTCGCCGACAAGGCCACGGGGCGGATCATCGGCGTGCATTACCTCGCCGACCACACCGACACCCTGATCGGCACCGGCGTGATGATGGTGGCCGGCGAAATGACGCTGACCCAGGTTGCCCGTGCCATCTTCCCGCACCCGACGCAGACCGAGCTGTTCGGCGAGCTGGCGCGGCGGTTGTTGAACCGGCTGCGGCGGACGGCGAAGAAATAAGCCTCACTGTCCCCCAACAAAAAGGGCCGCATATGCGGCCCTTTTTGTTGGGGGACAGTGAGCTTCCTGCTAGCGTGCCGAAGGTCAACAAAGAACATTTGAAGCGGTTGAACACAATCTTCCGTGTCGCCTGAACAGATTCGAGTGCGTCACAGCACCGGAACGCTGACAGGAGGCCCCATCAAATCTTTCCCCCGATGGGCCACGCTGAATAATTAATCCATAAAGTCAGCTCATCCGCGGACAGCGGATGGCTGATGTGATAACCCTGCACCTGATCGCAGCCAAGCAAATCCAGCAAATCCAGAGAATCCTGATTTTCAACGCCCTCCGCTACCACCAGATAGCCCAGATTATGCGCCAGGTCAATCATGGAGCGGACAATCACTGCGTCATTGTCGTCTTCGGTCATGTTCATGACAAAAGATTTATCTATCTTGATCATATGTATCGGCAGTTTCTTCAGATACGCCAATGAAGAGTAGCCCGTCCCGAAATCGTCAATCGCCACGCTCACACCCAGATCGCGCAGACGCCCGATCGCTTTGGCGCCATGCTCGATCTCCGCCATCAGGATATTTTCCGTAATCTCGATCTCAATCCGATCCGGGGCAAGGCAGCTTCCCGCGTCGCAAAGCAGGGTTTCCAGCTTGTCCACAAATCTTGGGTCCTGAAATGAGTGCGCCGTCACGTTTACCGCGATGCGCAATTCCCCTCCAGCCGCTTGCCAAGCTTTGCACTGCATTATCGCTGTGCGAAGAACCCAGTCGGTGATGGGATTGATCAAACCGGTGTTCTCGGCAAACGGAATGAACTGATCCGGGAAAATCAAACCATGCGTCGGGTGATTCCAGCGAATCAAGGCCTCCACGCCGATCATGCAGCCGCTCCGAATGTCGATTTTCGGCTGGTAATAGAGAACGAACTCGTCCCGCTCCAGCGCATGCCGCAAATCGGATGAAAGTTGCAGGCGCTCCTGGGTATGGGGGTCGGTTTCCGGATCGTAAAACAGGAACCCCACGTCGCGGTGCTTGGCGCCATACATGGCCACATCCGCCCGGCTCATCAGCACATCGGCATTGTCCCCATGCTCCGGGTAGATGGATATGCCGATTCCCACACCCAGATACAACTCGTTTTTCAGAAACCAGAAGGGCTCTACAAAACAATCGCGAATATTTTTCGCGACTTTCTCGGCGGCGGCTTTCCCGTCCTGAACATCGGGCAGCAATATTGCAAATTCGTCGCCGCCCAGACGCGCCAGCGTGTCGCTATCTCGCAGCACGCATCTCAACCGTTGCGCCACCTGACGCAGAATCTCATCGCCCGCGGGATGCCCCAAGGTGTCGTTAATTTCCTTGAAGTGATCCATATCCAGCAAGATCAAAGCGACTTGCTTGTTCCGCTCGCGTTTTGCCACGGTAAGAGCCTGGTTAAACCGGTCATAAAACAGGGCCCGGTTGGGCAATGTGGTCAAGCTATCGGTTGTTGCCAGAAGATGCAGGCGCTCAACGGATTCCCTGGATTCCGTGGTGTCGTCCATCAGACCATCTATCCGCACCACCCCGCCTTCATCGTTCAGGAACGGGTGGAACACCCTGCGAAACCAGCGCGTCGGTTCTCCGTCCGCCTGGACGCGGCTTTCCACCTCCACCCTGTTGCCGAGCAACGCCTCTTCCCACGCGAGCCTCACGGTTTCGCGATCGTCCGGATGGGTCCAACCCATGCAGGGAATCGGCATTTCAGTATCGCGCGTGCAGATATTCCGGGCCCCCGGACTGATATAAATCAGCTGATTATTCTTCACATCCACCGACCACAAAACTTGTGGCAGATTGGTCAGCAGGTCGTTGACTTGCCCCTGCAATTTCTCGGCCCGGTTTTGTTCGACCTGCGCCAGCGATGTTGCCGAATGCCAGTAGCCTTCAAGCATGAGGCCCATGTCGCGAAACAGCAGTTTGATCAGCACGCTTTCCAGCGCGTATTGCTTGTCCGGCGCAATGTGCGGCTGGTTGGCAATGACCTGTCGCAAGTGATCGAGGTACAGCCGATAGCTGCCCATGATCCACACCGGCTCGATGTTGTACTGGAAATGTATTCTTCCGATATGGATCAACTGCACCGCCGACGGCTCGTCGGTGCATCCGCTCAGCAATGTCTGGAAATGCGCCGACTGCGTCGCCGCCAACCAGGAAAGTTCGCCGCCGGCCTCCTGATAATGCTGGAGGACGTTTGCGGTGATGGGAAAGGCTAGAAGATAGGCATAGAACGACTCGACAAAGGAACCCGAGTCTGTTTCAAGGATTCTGCGATACTGGGCAAGTAACGCTTTTTCCTGCTCTGAAATGCGCAAAAAAAGATTGAATGCTTCATTCATTTCCCGGCTGCCGGATGCGTTCATTGCCGCAGTCTTGGGATCGTTGGCATGGCGCCTGATCATTATTTTTCCGATACAACCATAATTTTTATCCGGCAATCCTATTGCAATATCCTCGTTGATACAATGGTTTTTGCGCTATCACCCCCGCCCAAAGAACAGATGGCCGTCACAGAAGTGCCTGCTTGGATTTATTCCTGTGGGAAAAACGAGACGCTTACTGCCTCGCTATCGCAGTGAAACAATCGTCCCACCGCGGTAACGCGCAATGCAATGCCGATTCATTCATGTTTTCCGTCATTGCATCCATGGACGCAACGACAAATGAATCAACACCTCTCCAGGCATTTCCGCAAGTCGCTTACGGAATGGCTGATGAAACGGGGGAGATAGTCAGGCTGGCCGTGCAGGGATACCCGCGCGATAACGGGCATACGGACTTCGCTTCCTTTCACGGCGTGCGCTATTGGAGACAATGGGCGCTGCCATGAGAAGGCAGCAACCCACCCGATCCTCCCCTTATAACGGGAGGATCAATACACGCTTACTTCTTGGCGCCGTTTACCACTGCCTTCAGCGTTGCGCCAGCCTTGAATGCCGGAACCTTGGCAGCCTTGATTTTCAGCTCTTCGCCGGTCTTGGGGTTGCGGCCGATACGCGCGGCGCGCTTGCGCACTTCAAACGTGCCAAAGCCAACCAGCGTGAGGGAGTCGCCTTTTTTGAGGGTACCCGAGATGATGTCGATCAAAGCGGCGACTGCACGCTCGGCATCTGCCTTGGTGGAATCGGTCTGGGCGGCCAGTGCATCGATAAGTTCTTTTCTGTTCATATTTAAAATCTCCATGGGTCAATGTGGACAAGTCCACTGCGGATTATTGTGAATACACAGCCTGCTGGCAATACTTAAATTCCCGGGCGCCCGGATAAAGCGCCTGGATTGGCCAGGATCACGGGGCGCCGAGCGGATGGTATCGGAGGGGTAACACCCTGTAAACAGAGGGTTTCAACCAGGAACCGGGGTCCGTTGGGATGCGCTCGACAACATCAAAACCTTGCGGCCTGGCGCCCGCGACAACCGGCCTGTGCCGATGCCAATTCGTCATTTTCCTGGCGCCCGCCCTCCCGGTTGCGCTTGATTGTCAGCCGAACAGCCCCTTGAAGAACAACACGATGCTGTCCCAGCCACGGCGGAAGAAACCGCCTGCCTCGACAGCCTCCAGCGCCACCACATCGGCCTGCTTCAGCACCTTGTCGCCCTGGCGGATTTCGATTTTTCCGACGACATCGCCCGCTTTCAGCGGTGCGGTCAGGCGGGGATTCAGTACGAGCCGCGTGCTGAGTGCGGCCGCTTCGCCGCGCGGCACGCTTACCGCCAGATCGCCCGTCAGCACCGCCTTGACCGTGCCGGCCGCGCCTTTCCATACCTGCGCGCTGGCCAGCGCGTCGCCTTTTTTGTGAAAGGTCTTGCTTTCAAAGAAACGAAAGCCATAGCCCAGCAGTTTGGCGGTTTCAGCCGCGCGCGCGGCTTCGCTTTCCGTACCGAATACGGCGGCAATCAGGCGCTGGCCCTCCCGCCGGGAAGACGCCACCAGGCAATAGCCCGCTTCTTCCGTGTGGCCGGTTTTCAGGCCGTCGACGCCGTCGTCGCGCCACAGCAGCAGATTGCGGTTGGGCTGCTTGATGCCGTTCCACAAAAATTCTTTCTGCGCATAAATCGCATAGTGCGCGGGGTCTTCATGAATAATCACGCGCGCCAGGATCGCCATGTCGCGTGCCGTTGAATAATGTCCCTCGGCAGGCCAGCCGGTTGCGTTTTTGAAATGGCTGTTGACCATGCCCAGACGCTTGGCCTCGCTATTCATCAGCGATGCAAAGGTGTCTTCTTCGCCCGCGATACGTTCAGCCAGCGCCACGCTGGCATCGTTGCCCGACTGGATGACAATGCCGTGGAACAGGTCATTGACCGACACCTGCTTACCCACCCCGACAAACATTTTCGAGCCCCCCATGCGCCAGGCTTTTTCACTGATGGTGACCTGATCGTTTTCCTTGAGTCGGCCCCGCTTGATTTCCAGTGTCGCAATGTAGGCGGTCATCAGCTTGGTCAGGCTGGCGGGCGGCAGACGCAGATCGCCCTGATGGTTGACCAGAATGGTGCCGCTGGCGGCATCCATCAGCACATACGACCGGGCATTCAGTTCTGGAGGCGGCGGCACGCTGCTGGCGCTCCAGGCAGGCGCCGCGAACAGGCTAAAAAGCAATACAAGGTTTTGCGGGAAAGACAGGGGATTCATGGGCGTGTCGGTCAGTTTGAAATGAGTTAAAGGTTGAAGCAGTCAGACACGCCAGATCGCGTGTTGGTTCAGAATAACATCGCGCCCCGCTGCGCGTCAGCGTTGCGCCTTCGGCCTGTTAAACTCCGGGCATGCCGACTCCCGGATTGCGCCCGCATGTCCAAGCCTGAACCCCGCCGCCTGACCCGCCAGATCGTGCTTGCAATGCTCGCCGGCATAGTGCTCGGCGTCATTCTGAACCAGTTGGGCGCTGCATCCTGGATCCAGCTGTTTGTGATAGACGGCGTGTTGCAGGTGGTCGGCTCGGTGTTCGTGGCGGCGCTGAAAATGATGGTAGTGCCGCTGGTGTTCGTATCGCTGGTGGTGGGCGTGACGGCATTGTCCGACCTGAAGGCGCTGGGTCGCATCGGCCTCAAGGCGTTGTCGCTGTACCTGGCCACCACCGCGATTGCGGTCACGACTGCGTTAACCCTGGCAGGGTTCGTCGGCCCCGGCCAGGGCTTCGACGCCGGCTCAACCGCCGCCAGCTTCAGCGGCAAGGAAGCGCCGCCGCTGACCCAGGTGCTGATCGACATGATGCCGACCAACCCGGTGGCGGCGATGGCCGAGGGCAACATGCTGCAGATCATCGTGTTCGCGCTGCTGTTCGGCATGGCGGTGACGATGTCGGGCGCGCGCGGCAAGCATGTGCTGAACCTGTTTACCGACCTCGACGCGGTCATCATGCACATGGTCGAATGGATCATGCGGCTGGCGCCCTGGGGCGTTTTCGCGCTGATCTCCCGCACCTTCGCCACCCAGGGACTCGACCTGCTGCTGCCGCTGGCCGCTTATTTCCTGACGCTGACCGCCGCACTGGCCATCCAGCTGTTCGTCACCTATCCGCTGTTGCTGCGCACGCTCGCCTCGCTCAATCCGCTCACCTTTCTGAAGAAAATGCGCGACCCGGCGGCGTTCGCGTTTTCCACCGCCAGTTCCGGCGCCACCATTCCGGTCACCCTGCACACCGTGGAACACAAAATGGGGGTGAAGAACAGCGTCGCCTCGTTCAGCGTGCCGCTGGGCGCCACCATCAACATGGACGGCACCGCGATGATGCAGGGGGTGGCAACGGTGTTCATCGCCAACGTCTACGGCATCGATCTCTCGATAACCGATTACCTGCTGGTGGTGCTGACCGCCACGCTGGCTTCGATCGGTACCGCGGCCGTGCCGGGCGTCGGCCTGGTGACGCTGACCATGGTGCTCGGCCAGGTCGGCCTGCCGGTCGAGGGCATTGCGCTCATCATCGGCGTCGACCGCCTGCTCGACATGCTGCGCACCGTCTGCAATGTCACCGGCGACTGCGCGGTCAGCTGCATCGTCGCCAAAAGCGAGCACGCGCTCGATCAATCGGTTTTCAACGACCCGGCTGCCGGCTCGATCGAGTCGGCCACGCGCCATTCCATTCCCACCCCGCCCACGCCCTGACCATGCTTTATCCGCTGATTCGTTCCGCCCTGTTCTCGCTCGACCCCGAGGACGCGCACGGCTTCACCCTCTCCGGCCTCGACGTTGCGCATGCGCTGGGGCTGCTGAAGCTGTTGCCGCGCGCCCCGGGTAAACCGGTGCGCGTCATGGGCATCGATTTTCCCAACGCGGTAGGACTGGCCGCAGGCCTCGACAAGAACGGCGCGCACATCAAGGCGCTGGCAAACCTGGGGTTTGGCTTTCTGGAAATCGGCACCGTGACGCCGCGCCCGCAGCCGGGCAACCTGAAGCCGCGCCTGTTCCGCCTGCCCGCGGCCGAAGCCATCATCAACCGCATGGGCTTCAACAACCTGGGCGTCGACAATCTGGTGCGCAATGTCGAGGCGAGCGGCTTCACGGGCGTGCTCGGCATCAATATCGGCAAGAACAAGGACACGCCAAACGAAAACGCGGTGGACGATTATCTGGCGTGCCTCGACACCGTCTACGCACATGCCGGCTACGTAACGGTAAACATCTCCTCGCCCAACACGCAGAACCTGCGCGATCTGCAAAAAGACGAGGCGCTCGACGCACTGCTGTCGGCGATTAAACTGCGGCAATCCGAACTGGCGCAGCAGCACGGCAAATACGTGCCGATCGCGCTGAAAATCGCCCCCGACCTCGACGACGCGCAGGTCGCCGCGATTGCCGCGCTGCTGATGATGCACAGCATCGACGCGGTGATCGCCACCAACACCACCCTCGCGCGCGATGCCGTCACCGGTCTGCCGCATGCCGATGAAACCGGCGGGCTTTCCGGCGCGCCGGTGCGTGCAGCGTCCACCCGGGTTGTCCGCGCGCTGGCGCATCACCTGAAAAACGAAGTGCCGATCATCGGCGTCGGCGGAATTCTTTCGGGCGACGACGCGCAGGAAAAAGTAGATGCCGGCGCATCCCTGGTTCAACTCTATTCCGGACTGATTTATCGCGGCCCCGCCCTGGTGCGCGAGTGTGTGCAGCGGCTCGCCACTTCGAGCCTGTAACCGCTTTACTTATGCTGTGTTTTATCCCCCCTCAACGAGGTTAACCATGCATATCGGCATTCCCAAGGAAATCAAGAACCACGAATACCGGGTGGCGGTGACACCCGAAGGCGCACGTGTGCTGGTCGAGTCAGGCCACAGCATCAGCATCGAAACCGGTGCCGGCGCAGCGGTCGGGTTTGGCGACGACGCCTATCGCGCAGCGGGCGCCACCATCGTGGGGACCCCGCTCGAAGCCTACGCGGCTGATCTGGTGGTCAAGGTGAAGGAGCCACAACTCGCCGAATTGGCCTCCCTGCGCAGCGGACAACTGCTGTTCTGTTATCTGCATCTGGCTGCCGCGCCCGAGCTTGCACGCGGCCTGATGGCGCGCGGCGTGACCGCAATTGCCTACGAAACGGTCGGCAAAGCGGGCGGCGCGCTGCCGCTGTTGCAGCCGATGTCGGACATCGCCGGGCGGCTGGCGCCACAGATGGGCGCGCTGGGACTGCACAAAACGCATGGCGGCAACGGCAAGCTGATCGGCGGCCTGCCCGGTGTGCCGCCCGCGCATGTGGTCATCATCGGGGCCGGCGTGGTGGGCATGGGGGCGACGCGGGTTGCGGTCGGACTGGGCGCGCGCGTGACGCTGATCGATCGCCTGGCCGACAAGCTCATCCAGGCCGAATCGCAGTTCGGCGCGCAGGTGGAAACGCGGTTCTCGTCGCCCGACGCGATTGCCGACAGCCTTGCGCAAGCCGACATCGTGATCGGCGCCGCGCAGATTCCCGGCCGCCACGCACCGCGCCTGATCAGCCGTGCATTGCTGAAACAGATGCCGCCGGGCGCCGTGCTGGTAGACGTGGCCATCGACCAGGGCGGCGTCGCCGAAACCTCGCGCCCCACCACCCACAGCGATCCTTTTTTTATCGTCGATGGCATCGTCCATTATTGCGTCACCAACATGCCCGGCGCAGTGGCGCGCACCGCCACCGCCGCGCTCACCCACGCAAGCTTGCCCTATATTCAGGCGCTGGCCGCACAAGGTTTGGCCGCAGCGGATGCGGCAACCGAGCTGAAGGCGGGACTGCAGGTCCACGCCGGGAAAATCACGCACGCCGGACTGGCGCAGGATCTGGAGATGGACTAAGCGGGGCATTCAATTGCGTATCCGGCGCGGCCAGCCACGCACGTCCCTGCAAGGTCAGGCCGGGCTTTCCGGGGTGAGAGAGGGAGCTGTCTATAAGTGGGCGGCCCCCGCTCCGACCTCACGGTCGGGCGCGGATTGAAACACGACAACCGTTTATTTCACTTTGGCAAGCATGGCGCTCCAATAAAAACGGCAAATGCCGCGATGACTGGAAAATGCACCCCGTGATGCGTCGAGGCCAATATCCGCGCCAGCTTTCCTTTAGGGAGACGCTGATTTATTCGGTCATCGCGAGGAACGAAGTGACGCGGCGATCCAGAGGCCATTGATTAGGCTGACATTCTGGATTGCTTCGCTTCGCTCAATGGGATGGACGCCCCCAACCTACGGCATCAATGTGCCAAAGTGGAGGTTCTACAACCACTGAACGGAAAGGGGCATCCGAGATGAAGATTAC
>NCIF01000211.1 GCA_002256785.1 Hydrogenophilales bacterium 17-61-9 | reverse complement strand
TGTTCCGGCGTACCGTGGATTATCTTACATAGTCTTTAACGAGCTACCGGTGAAGGATTACGGTAATTCACTGGCGGGGGCACAGGTCAAGGTTGAGGTTGTTTCTAGCGGCGCATATTCAAATGCCAGAATCCAAGAATTTTCAGTCGATTCTCAGGCTGGATGGTCGGACACTTTAAGATGCCCCGGAAACCAGCTAGACAATGATGGATTTTCCAATTTTGTAGCCGGAAAATCAACATACCCTGAATGGGCTAGGCGCGTAAACGGTAATTTAATTTATCGACAATTAAGCGATGCAAGTAACCCAATGCTTCCGACTGGCCCTCTATACCCACGAAGCAACCCAGTTATGCCTGTTTCGACCAGTCTTGATACGATGCACTACGCATTCGTCACCGATAATTACTATTTTGTTTGGGGTTTTCACGGCCTGTTAAATACGTTCATACCCGTTGCACCATATTCGGCCCCCGAGTTTTTCGCCGAGAAAGCCGGGGTTATTTATGTGTTGTGGTCTTACGGTGCAATCCGGAAAATTGAAAAACTTGTAAGAACATCTGCTAATGGATGGCATGAAGCAGCCTCCAGTGCTGTTATACCTTCTGGTCAGCCATCCATTGCCGTATGGGGGGAAAACGCCATTACTGCATATGCATCTGGTACGGCTGGATTTATAGAGATAAAGGAATATCAGCCATCTGGAAGCGCACTGGACGTGGTTGACAGTTATACCGTGTCTCCGTCCATTGATGGCTCAATCAATTTCCTAAGCAACCCAATAGCGATAGATAGAGACAGCCTATATATTTTAACCAATATTGGAACTACGGGTAATGCTCGCCTGATTGAAATTAACCTCCTGTCGAAGTCAATTGTTTCCGAGGAACTTCTACCGCAAAGTTTTGCCGCGCTCACCTACTCATTGCTAGGCTCAATCCGCGTGTCGGGAGAACTAATCTCCTATGGAGCAAGAAATACTGGCTCTGTGTACCCGGCATTTGTCCACAACACATGGAAGATCAATAAAATTGCTGGAAGCACCGTACCTCTATCAGCCATCGTCCAGTCCGAATGCCTCAAGTCCGACCTTCTCACCGCAGCAGACATTGATGTAACCGACCTAACCGACCAGGTGCGAGGATACCGCGTCAGCAGCCTTGCACCCTTGCGCGGCGGCATTGATCCATTGCGCAAGGCATGGCCGTTCGACGTGGTGCAGCACGGGTACAAGATCAAATTTAAACGGCGTGGCGGGGCAAGCGTGGCGACCATCACCAGCGCGGAATTGGATGCGCGTGCGGCTGGATCTGATCCCGGCGTGCAGATAACCAATGTGCGCGAAATGGATTTGGTGTTGCCCAATCAGTTGGTCGCGAAATATCTCGACGCGGTGCGCGAGTATGATGTGAACGTTGCCGAGGAATCCCGCTAGTGAACACCACGTCAATCGACCTGCCGATAGTCCTCAACGCTGACGAAGCCAAGCAGATGGTTTCGCGGCTGCTTTACCTCGCGTGGCTTGAGCGTAACGACGTAAGCCTGACCCTGCCGCCAACTTATCAAAATCTTGAGCCTGCTGACACAATCACGGTAACGACCGACAACGCAAGTTACAGCCTGCGCCTATCGTCAATCAACTACCTGCCAGACGGGCGGATGGAGTGCAAAGCAAAGTACGATGCGCCAGCCGTTTATACACAGGTCAGCGTTGCAGATGAAGGCCAAAGCATAGGCGCAACACTCACGCTGTCCGGGCCGTCTGTCTACGTGCTGCTTGACATTCCAATGATGGACGACTCGGCAAATACGCCCGGCTTTCTGGCTGCGATGACTGGCTATCTCTCAGGCTGGCCGGGTGGCGTGCTGTTTCGTTCTGAGGATGGCGGGCAGTCGTGGGTTGATTTGGCTTCTGGCGTTTCGCCAGGATCGTCTATCGGCTACGCGAGCACATCACTGGCAGCACACGGCGGAACCACCTACGACGCAGCATCTACGCTGGCCTGTCGCATGTACCAAGGCACGATCAGCAGCGTGACTGAGGCGCAGCTATTCGCCGGGACAAACTGGTTTGCCTACGGCGCACATGGCCGGTGGGAAATCGTCGCAGCCCGTACAGCTACGCTTCAGGGGGATGGCAGCTATATCCTGCGCGACTTCCTGCGCGGCCAGCAGGGTACAGAATGGGCGACCGGGTTACACGCTGCCAACGACACGCTGGTTCGGCTCAACACCACGTCACTTGAGTTTATAAACGTCAACTCAGCAGCCATCGGAAGTGAAAAGCTATATCGTGGAATCACCGCAGGCAAGGCGCTGGACAGCGACACAAACCGGGCGTTTACCTATACCGGCGTCAATCTTGAATGTCTGTCTCCGGTTCACCTGACCGGCAACCGCCATCCATCTACAAACGATTGGGAATTGACATGGGTAAGGCGCAGCCGGTTTTCTGGCTGGCGGGATTAT
>NCIF01000210.1 GCA_002256785.1 Hydrogenophilales bacterium 17-61-9 | reverse complement strand
CTACGCCAACTTCGGCACCGGCATGCTCGCCGGCGGCGTGCTGGGACTCCTGCTGGGCGACAAGCGGGTGCGCAAATTCGGCGGCAAGGCCCTGGCCTACGGCGGCGCCGCGGCGCTCGGCGCGCTGGCGTTTCGCGCCTACAGCGACTGGCAGCGGCAGAAATCCGCGGCCGGCGCGCCCGGTGCCGAGCCCACGCAATTCCTGCTGGCGCCGGCATCGGAAGACCACAGCCGCGCGGTGCTGAAAGCGCTGATCGCCGCCGCCAAGTCGGACGGCCATATCGACGCGCGCGAGCGCGGCCTGATCGAAGACAAGCTTGCCGCGCTGGCCGACGACCCCGCGCTGCGCAGCTGGATCGACGCCGAAGTGGCGCGCCCGCTCGACCCGGCCGACGTGGCTGCCGCCGCCGGATCGATGGAAGTCGCGAGCGAGATGTACCTGGTGAGCGTGCTCGCGGTGGATGCCGAAAGCTTCATGGAGCGCGCCTACCTCGACGCACTGGCGACGCAGCTGACGCTGCCAGCCGAGCTCAAGGCGCAGCTGGAAACCGAGGCGAAGCGGGCGCTCGCCGCGGCCTGAATGCTCAGTGCCCGGCGCCCCAGTCGACCACCCCGAAATAGGCCGTCGCCAGCACCACCCCACCGAACACGATGCGGTACCAAGCGAACAAGGTGTAGTCGTGGCGGCTGACGAACTTGATCAGCGTGCGCACGGCGATCAGGGCGCTGACGAACGCCGCCGCCCCGCCGACCATGAACAGCGGGACGTCGTGCACGTCGAACAGGTGCCAGTTCTTGTAAAGGTCGTACGCCGTGGCGGCGAACATGGTGGGGATGGCGAGCAAGAAGGAAAACTCCGCCGCCGCCTTGCGTGACAGCCCGAGAAACAGCCCGCCGATGATGGTCGCGCCCGAACGCGAAGTGCCGGGGATCATCGCCAGCGCCTGCGCGAAGCCCACCGCCAGCGCGCGGCGCCAGTTGAGGTCGTCCACCGTCGGCGTGCTGACGGCATGCTTGCGGCGCTCCGCCCACAGGATCAGTACACCGCCGATCACCAGCGCGGACGCCACCACGATGGGGTTGAACAGATAGCCCTTGATCTCTTTGTAGAACAGGAAGCCCAGCACCGCCGCCGGCAGGAAGCCCGCCATCAGGTTGGCCGCCAGCCGCCGCGAGGCCGGCTCGGTGTGCAGCGTCGCCGCCACGTGCGCGAGCCGCGCCCGATATTCCCACACCACCGCAAATATCGCCGCCAACTGGATGGCGATCATGAACACCTTGGCCTTCTCGCCGTTGAAACCGAGCAGTTGCCCCGCCAGAATCAGGTGCCCGGTGCTGGAGATCGGCAGGAATTCGGTGACGCC
The DNA here is from genome assembly GCA_002256785.1 of Hydrogenophilales bacterium 17-61-9. Classification (GTDB taxonomy): domain Bacteria; phylum Pseudomonadota; class Gammaproteobacteria; order Burkholderiales; family Thiobacillaceae; genus Thiobacillus. The sequence continues at coordinate 1,114 of NCIF01000210.1, read as the reverse complement.
TTCGACCAGGCCGAGGACGAGGGCGTGCAGCAGCAGGATGGGGTCGATCATGGCGACGTTCCGGGCATAAAAAAGGCGCGCCAAGGGGGCGCGCCTGCGGATTATACGCGGGGCGGATTACACCTTGCGATAGACCTCGGCGCCCTGCTTCACGAACTCCACCGCCTTCACCTCCATACCCTTCGCCAGCGCGTCGGCTTCGTTCAAGCCTTCCTTCGCCGCGTACTCGCGCACGTCCTGGGTGATCTTCATGGAGCAGAAGTGCGGGCCGCACATCGAGCAGAAGTGCGCGACCTTGGCCGACTCCTTCGGCAGCGTCTCGTCGTGGAAGGACTTCGCCTTGTCGGGGTCGAGGCCGAGGTTGAACTGGTCGTCCCAGCGGAATTCGAAGCGCGCCTTGGAGAGCGCGTTGTCGCGGATCTGCGCGCCGGGATGGCCCTTCGCCAGATCGGCGGCGTGCGCGGCGAGCTTGTAGGTGATGATGCCTTCCTTGACGTCGTCCTTGTCCGGCAGGCCGAGGTGTTCCTTCGGCGTGACGTAACAGAGCATGGCAGTGCCGTACCAGCCGATCATCGCGGCGCCGATGCCGGAGGTGATGTGGTCGTAGCCGGGGGCGATGTCGGTGGTGAGCGGCCCGAGCGTGTAGAACGGGGCTTCGGAGCAGGACTCAAGCTGGATGTCCATGTTCTCCTTGATCAGCTGCATCGGCACGTGGCCAGGGCCTTCGATCATCACCTGCACGTCGTGCTTCCACGCCACCTGGGTGAGTTCGCCGAGCGTCCTGAGTTCGGACAACTGCGCTTCGTCGTTGGCGTCGTAGATCGAGCCGGGACGCAAACCATCACCAAGGCTGAAGGCCACGTCGTAGGCCTTCATGATGTCGCAGATGTCCTCGAAGTGGGTGTAGAGGAAGCTCTCCTTGTGATGCGCGAGGCACCACTTGGCCATGATCGAGCCGCCACGCGAGACGATGCCGGTCATGCGGTTGGCGGTCATCGGCACGTAGCGCAGCAAGACGCCGGCGTGGATGGTGAAGTAGTCGACGCCCTGCTCGGCCTGCTCGATCAGCGTGTCGCGGAACATCTCCCAGGTCAGCTCTTCGGCCTTGCCGTCG
>NCIF01000209.1 GCA_002256785.1 Hydrogenophilales bacterium 17-61-9 | reverse complement strand
AACGCCGCCTTCATCATCGGCCGGCGCGACGTGTCGCGCGCGCTCGACCTCGAAGGCCGGGTTTTTCTCAACTCCTACGACTGGCGCTGCGACCCCAAGGGCCGCCTGCTGGAAAACATCCTTGCCGGTCCGCTCGTCGTCGGCCAGTGGATCAACATGGAGCACTATTTCTCTGCCGTCGACAATCAGCACTTCGGCAGCGGCAGCAAGGTCTACCATAACGTCGCCGGCCGCTTCGGCGTGATGACCGGCAACCTCTCTGACCTGCGCACCGGCCTGCCGTCGCAGACCGTGTTGAAGGACGGCCGGCCGTATCACCAGCCGATGCGTCTGCAGACCCTGATCGAAGCGCCGTTCGAGCACGCCCGCCGCGCCATCGATGCCGTGGCCCATGTGCGTAACCTGGTCCGCAATGGCTGGGTACGTCTCGTCATCGTCGATCCCGAAACCGGGCTCGCCCATCTCTATGAAGAGGGTGGCTGGCAGGTGTTTCCGCTGCCGAAAACCGTCGTGTCATCCGAGGAAGTCAACCCATGAACAAGCTCAATCTGAACCCGCTCAAAAAGCTGGAAATCATCATCGAAGGTGCCCATCAGGAATTCGCCACCGACCAGCTCGATCGCGCCGGGGTCACCGGCTACACCATCGTCGGCAATCTCTCCGGCAAGGGCAGCCACGGCTTCCACGAAGGCCACCTGATGTTCAACGAGGAAGCCGTGCTGATCATGATCATCGTCGCCGTGCCGGCGGAACTGGTCGAGCCCATCCTCGAAGGTTTTGAGCCCTTCTTTGAGAAGCATACCGGCGTGGTGTTCATCTCCGACATCCAGGTCAGCCGACTGGTCAAGTTCAAGCACTGACGCCGGATCGCATTTTCGAACCTATAATCGCCCATGGACGTCAACTCGCTCACCAAAAAACTCCTGTTCAACACCGTCCGCGTCGACACCGTGCTCGACGACGACAGCGAGGGCTCGGGCACCGCCTTCGTGGTGAGCCATGCGCACCCGCGCGGTATCCATAGCTTTGTCGTCACCAACCGGCACGTCGTCGAGGGGGTCAAGCGCGGCGGTCTGGTTTTCACCCAGGGGCGCAATGGCCAGCCCGTTCTTGGGCAGCGCTTTCAGCTCAATATCGACGATTTCACTGCGGCGTGGTTCATGCACCCCGACCCCGAGGTCGATCTCGCGGTGATTCCTATGCGCCCGCTTGAAGCCGCTGCGCGCGATCAGGGCGTTGAGCTTTACTACCATGCCATCGACAGCAAGCTCGTGCCGGACGCGCAGGGCTGGAACGCACTCGACGCGCTTGAAGAAGTCCTGTTCGTCGGCTATCCGAGCGGCGTCTGGGACGAGGTCAATCTCATGCCGATCATGCGCCGCGGCACGACGGCGACGCCGATGATGCTGAATTTCGAAGGGCGCAACGAATTCCTGATCGACGCTGCCGTCTATCCCGGTTCCAGCGGCAGTCCGGTCTTTCTGTACGAGCCGGACACCACCCGCCGCGCCGCGAGCCGTCCGCGTTTCCTGTTCGCCGGCGTGATCGCGGCGGTTTTTTTCCGCGAAGAGGAAAACCACCTGGTCGCGGCACCGGTGCCGGCCAATTACAGTGGCTCGGTTATGGGATCGGAAATGATCGACCTCGGCCTGGTCATCAAATCGCAGGCCGTTGTCGACGCGATCGACGCCTACCTGCGCAAATGGGCCGAATGACATGGCCGGCCCACCCAACAATTCTCGAGGCAACATGGACAAACTGACCTATACCGGCTTCAACGCCGATACCCACGGCATCACCCAGCTCGGACGCGTTGTACTCGACGCCTGGCTGTTCGACCTGATTCCCGCTGAAGAGGATTGTGCCGGCTGGAACAAGCAGCGCTTGCAAGGGCTGATGAACGACATTGAAAAGCGCTGGGATGAATACGGCAATCTGCCGAGCCGCCTGCCGCCCGAACTGCTGGCGCGCCACACCGAGCTTTATCAATGGGCCACCGAACGCGCGCGCACTCGCGGCTGGGATCCCGAACTCGGCGACGAGGACTGAGTTTCGTCAAGCAGCGGCGTGGCTTCAGCCCCGCTCGTCCGCCACAAACGGATTCTCGCGGCGCTCGTGGCCGAAGGTTGACATCGCGCCATGCCCCGGCACAAAGCGCACGTCGTCTCCTAGCGGAAACAGTTTCTCCCGAATCGCCCGTATCAGATCCGCGTGCTTGCCGCGCGGGAAGTCGGTGCGACCGATCGCCCCCTTGAACAGCACATCGCCGACAAAAGCGAGCTTGTCGCCGCGTTCGTAAAACACCACATGGCCGGGGGTGTGGCCGGGGCAATGCAGCACCTCGAAACGCAGCGTGCCCACCGTCACGCAATCGCCGTCTTCCAGCCACTGGTCGGGGCTGAACGCCACCGCCGGTGGAAAGCCGAACAGCTCGGCCTGCTGCGGCAGCAGGTCGAGCCAGAATTGTTCGTCGCGCTGCGG
>NCIF01000041.1 GCA_002256785.1 Hydrogenophilales bacterium 17-61-9 | reverse complement strand
CGGCAAAGAATATAACCACCTGCAAGACGTTTTCCTTAACACCCTGCGTAAAGATCGCATTCCGGTGTCAGTGTTTCTCGTGAATGGCATCAAGCTGATGGGACGAATCGAGTCGTTCGATCAATTCGTGGTGCTGTTAAAGGGCCAGGATCAGGCCGCACAAATGATATTCAAGCACGCTATTTCCACCATCTCGCCGTCGCGCGAAGTGGTGATGCCGCAACGCGACGCTGAAGCTTAAGCGCGGCTATTCAGTATCGGCGGCCAGCAAACCGGCCGCCGTTCGCGTATCGACCAAAACCGCGGCACCCCCACGGTAAGCCTGCTTATGACGGGCTGCGATGGCATGCAGCTGTTGCGTGTCCTTCAGATACACCACCACATAGTCCTTGGGATGGGCCGCTAACCAGGGCTTCAAACCGGAGCCGCGCAATTCGACCAATGGCGCTTCAAGCCTGCCCAGAAATTGATACTGTGCGTGATACCTGGCGGCATTGGCCACCGTCCGCCCCTCGGACTGTACCTGTTTGATCGCCAGCGCCATCGGCTTGATGTCGTACAAAGGGTCAATCGATGGCGAGGCGGCCAGTTGCGCCAGGCCCATGGTCGCAGCACCCAGCAGTCCAAGCATCAAAACAGGCTGGGCGCCGCGTCGCACGGCAACCCACACCGTCAGCGCCAGCAGCATGAGCAACACCCCCGGCCACAGCGGCGGCAACTCGACAACCTGGCCTTGCAGCGCAGTCATCCGCCCGCTACCCGCAACAATCAATGCCGCACCCAGCGCAGCCGCAAGCAAGGCAGGCAGGCCCACGCGGGATGGATTCCAGTCGGCCAGCACCCGTGCTGCCAGCAACGCAAAGGCCGAAAACATCGGCACCAGATAATGCGGCTGCTTGCCGCTGATGAAAGAAAATGCGATGAATACCGGCAGCATCCATGCGATGCAGAAGCGCGTGCCGCGGTCCAGCCCGGCTCGCCTGTGGCGCGCCAATGCCTTCCAGAACCCCGGCCAGACAAACCAGGGAAACAGGACCAGCGGCAACAAGGGCAGATACCACCAGAAAGGACGCTGGTGGGCAAAGGAGTCCACCATGCGGTCGGCAGTTTGCCCCCAGAAAATCGCATTGCGGTAGGCTTCACCGCCGGACTGCCCAGCCGGAAACGCCCATGCCAACGCGATTGCCGCGCCGAGCAGTACCGCCAGCAGCACCCCGCCAAACCAGCGTTTCCATTGCAGTCCAGGCTGCCACCACAATGCCAGCACCGCGACCGGCAACACATTGAGCAGAATGACCGGACCCTTGGTCAGCACGCCGAATCCAATTGCAATGCCCAGCATGAAAAAGCCGCGCCGTTTTCCATCGGACGCCGCAACAATGCCGTGCATGCCGACCAGCACCCAGAAAGCCAGGATCACATCGAACATGACTGAAGTGGAAAAAAGAATCCACAACATCGCACTCGCCAGAATCAACGCAGCCCGTCCGCCCAATCCGCTACGCTGCGGCCACAGACGGCGCGCCAGCAGATACGTCAGCAGCAGCGAGCCGGCGGAAAACAGCGGCAGCACCAGCCGCGGCCACCAGTCGTTGACGCCAAACAGCGCCCAGCCGGCATGAAACATCCAGAACATGAATGGCGGTTTGTGGCTGTAGGGCTCGCCATTCTTGAACGGCACCAGGAAATCGCCGCGCAGCCACATTTCCCACGCCGCGCTCACATAACGCGTCTCGTCGACAGGGACCAGCGTGCGCGTCAGCAACGCCACGAGGGTCAGCCCGGCGAGCAGGATCAAACTCAGCAGAAACAGCCCGCGGCCGGAGAGGTCAGATTTTGTTTGCGAATTCATGTTGATCACTCCCTGCCTCGTCCAACGCGGCATCGATCTTGTCATCGAGACTCTGGCCATGCCGGAACCGGCGATACAGATAAGCGCCCAATGCGCCCGAAATCAGGAAAAGGCCGATGGCCAGCGAAAGCTTAAGCGTGGGGGCAATGTGCACACCGCTGCCCACCAATGCAAAAACCAGGGTCTGTGGCAGATAGCCCAGCAGGGTTCCGCTAAAAAATGCCGCGGGCCGAATACTCGAAATGCCTGCGGCCAGATTGGTCAGCAAATTGCTGCCCACGGGCAGCAGCCGAACCAGCACCGTCATCGAAAAGGGATGTTCGTGGATGAAGTGATCGAAGCGCCCGGCGCGCTCACCCAGCTTTGCGCGCAACAAGCCTTTGCCAAACAGGCGTGCATAACCGAAGCTCAACACGCAGCCCAACAATGCCGCCAGTGCGCCGAGCAGCGTGCCCAGCCCGATGCTGAAGGCGTATCCGCCCAGAAATGCAATGATCTGGCGCGGCAGACCGATGGCGGTGAACAGCCCCCCCATCAGCAAAAACAGCAAGGCGCCATTGACGCCGTGGCCGCGCACCCGCGCATCGATCCAGGCCGCGTTGACGCTGTTTCCCAGATCGCTGGATTTGAACAGATAGCCCAGCAGCGCCAGGCTCAACATCAGCGCCAGGCCTTTGAGAATGACGCGTGCTTTCATTTAAAGATCGGAATCGTGCTCGATCACCGGCAGGCGCACCCGACGCTGCAGCCAGGCCACACCGAACAGGTCGACGATGCCGACCCACAGCCGGTTATGCACGCCGTACTTGGAGGCGCCGCGTTCGCGCGCGCGATGATGGACCGGAACCGACACCACCGCGCCGCCGTTGCGCATCACCAGCGCGGGCAGAAAGCGATGGAGGTGGTCAAAGTTGGGCAGCTGCAGAAAGGTCTCGCGGGCAAACAGTTTCAGCCCGCAGCCGGTGTCCGGCGTGTTGTCCTTCAGCATGCGGGAACGCACGCCGTTGGCGACTTTCGACGACAGGCGGCGCAGGAATGTGTCGTTGCGCCTGGCCCGCCATCCCGCCAGCAACTCCAGGTTCTGCGGTTGCGCCGGATCGGACAGTTTGGCCAGTAGCGCCGGAATATCGGCGGGATCGTTTTGCCCATCGCCGTCGAGCGTGGCGATCCACTCGTAACGCGCCGCGGTCACCCCTGTCGTCACGGCCCGGCTTTGGCCGCAGGATTCGCGATGGCGGATCACCCGCAGCATCGGAAATTCGGTTTTCAGCGTTTCCAGGCGTGCCTGAGTGGCATCGGTGCTGCCGTCGTTGATATAAATGATTTCGAACGTGGTATTGCCAGACAGTGCCGCAGCAATTTCGCGCACCAACGGCTCGACGTTATCCTGCTCGTTCTTGACGGGAACAACCACGGACAGCCTGCCGTGGTAGGCATATTTCGGCATGAATAGCGCGAGTCGATTTGTGTGTGGCGGAGAGGGCGGGATTCGAACCCGCGTTAGGATATTATCCTAAACACGCTTTCCAGGCGTGCGACTTAAACCGCTCATCCACCTCTCCGGGCAGCCGCGCATTCTAATCGAGCGGCGGGTTTAAGGCAAATTGACTTGCCCTTTGACAATCCGGCAAGGGCGCCCGAAAGCGTGCATGAGCCCGCCCGGCTTTAATGCGGGATGATGTGCGATTTCCAATCCTGGGTCATGGCGCCAAAACACGCCCGATACTCAGGTGTGGAGGTGACCTCTTTATTGATGTCATCCCACGACAGCGATATCCGGACCGGCTTCCCGCCCAGTTCGCCTTCGCAAGACTCGTAGTTCATCTGTCCATCCAGTTCAAACTGGCGAAAGCTATGCAGCTTTCCATTGTAATGATGCAAGTTGAGATACGCGTTCGACGGATGTAGCGGTTTCCAGGGGGGCGCGATAGACAGGTAATCGCGCGTCAGCCGGCCATTGGCATCGTAAATATTGACCTCGGCTATATGAATAGCTTCAGGCGCACCGGCATCCCGCCGTATTCGTGACAGCAGGCGCCCCGTTTCCAGATCATAGTAGCGGGTTTCGCGGTAGCGATAACCTGCCGCTGCCGACCCGTTGTATGCACCGTTTTCCTCATCCGTCCGGACCGCTTGCCTGGCGAACTGCTGTTCGTGCAAGGCATAAACCAGACGGTGGAAATCCGGGCGCGAGAGCTCGGCCAAGGCGGTCTGGGTAACGCATAGTGCAAACAGGGTCATCCATTTCATCATTTCACGCCCTCCGGTCGGTCCCATGTATTAACGAAGCGCTCGAGCATGTCGCGGCTCACCAGGCCCGTATGCCGCGCGACGATCGCGCCCTTGGGGTCATAAATAAGCGTCGTCGGCACGCCGAGCAAATCAGCGCCACCGAAGCGGGTGAAGACTTTTTCGTCGCCCAGCAGCAGCGGAAAGCTGATCAGATAGCTTTCCGCGAAACGGAGCACTTCATCGCGACGTGCCGGCCCGAACGACGGGAAATCCACGGCCACCCCGATCACCGTTGCCTTGCCATTTTTATGGGCATCGTAAAACTTCTGCAATTCCGGCATTTCTTCGATACAGGGAGGGCAGCGCGGCCCCCACACCGACAGCACCGTCCACTGCCCCCGGCCAATGTACTCGCTAAAATGGTGAGGCTTTCCATGCATATCATTCAAGCTGACGTCAGGACTCGCCGCACCTGCCTGTAGCGACGCCAGACAGACCCATACAATCAGGCTCGCCGCCCATCCGTTTCGAATCATTTTGCATCCCCCTGCGTGGATGCCGTGCCCACTTCGCTACGCTCGGTCCAGTTCGCTTCCGGCAAAAACGCTGCGTGTTCCTCGATTTTTTTGGCTTCCGCCGTCTTCCCCAGCGTATGCAGTATCGTCGATTTCAGCATCAGCGTCCCCCGGCTTTCCGGATCCAGCAGCAGTCCGGCGTCGACAATCTCCAGCGCTTTCTGATTCTGGCCGGTCATGTGATAGCTGATGGCCAGGTTGTGATACGCCTTCTGGTAGCCGGGATCGAGACGAATTGCGGTCGAAAAATGCCGGGCTGCCTGTTCGATACGGTTGGTCTTGGCATAGACCACGCCCAGATCGTCGTGCGCCTCGGCGTTGGACGGGTCCAGCTGGACGGCACGGGTGAGGTCGCGCTCGGCTTCCACCAGGTTGTTGCGCCAGATGTTGCGCACGCCTCGCTTGGTATACGCCAGAGAACTATCGGGATGGCGCTGGATGAACACGCTGAGATCGGCGATCCCCTCATCAACCAGACCCATCCGGCCCAGCGCCATACCGCGCCCGAAGTAGGCTGGATCCTGTTTGTCATCGAGTTTGATAGCCTGGGTGTAGTTTTCGGCTGCCCCGTGCAAATCGTTGAGGGCGTAATACGCATCGCCGCGCAGCGTATAAAGCACGGCAAAATTCGGCTCGGCGCTTATCAACTGGTTATATTCATTCAACGCGGCAAGCGCCGCTTCACGCGTCTGGAATTCCGCACTGCCCGCATGACCCGCCACCGCCAGCATGCTTGCCGCCAGAATGGCCTGAAAAGCCCTTGAAACGATCGATTTCATACCTGCCTCCGTCGTAAGAAGACGCCCAAGCCTCCCCTTTTATTCCGGCCCAACAGCGCTCTTTCTGGCAACAGGCAAAAATTTTTGGCGGTGAACACTTGAAAACCCTGCCAGCGTCACAAGTTACGAAGCACATTTTTTGGAGACCGCATGCAAACCGAAAACAGCACCCCGGAAACGCCCCCGGAAGAAACCAAAGACACAATGCCCAGCCTCGAGGAAATGCTCCGCGAGTCCGAACTGAAAGCCGAAGAACACCACGACGCCTGGCTTAGAGCCAAGGCTGAAACCGACAACGTGCGTCGTCGCGCGGCGGAAGACGTGGACCGCGCGCGCAAGTTTGCGGTGGAAAGCTTTGCCAACGAGTTGCTCGCGGTGAAAGACAGCCTGGAAGCCGCGCTTGCCGTCGAGTCCCCCAGCGTTGAGAACCTGAGAGACGGCGTTGATCTCACCCTGAAACAACTGGTTGCCGCATTCAACCGCTTCAATCTGCATGACATCCACCCGATGGGCGAAAAATTCGATCCGCACCAGCATCAAGCCATCCAGATGATCGAATCCGACCAGCCTGCCAACACGGTGGTGACGGTTCTGCAAAAAGGCTATCGCCTGCACGAGCGCACGCTGCGACCCGCACTGGTAATGGTAGCAAAGGGCAAGGATTAAACCTGCCGCCGGCTGGCTCCAGCCTTGAAATGGGCGCGACCTCCCCCACATTCGAAACAGTTCAACATTATTCAGAAGGAAAGCACCATGGGACGCATTATCGGAATTGACCTGGGCACCACCAACTCCTGCGTGGCGGTGATGGAAAACGGCAAGCCAAAGGTGATCGAGAACGCCGAAGGCGCGCGCACCACGCCGTCTGTTGTCGCCTACACCGAGGACGGTGAAATCCTGGTCGGCGCCCCCGCCAAGCGCCAGGCCGTCACCAACCCGAAGAACACCCTGTACGCGGTCAAACGCCTGATCGGTCGTCGCTTCGAAGAAAAAGAAGTGCAAAAAGACATCGGCTTGATGCCCTACAAGATCGTCAAGGCCGAAAACGGCGATGCCTGGGTAGAAGTGCGCGACCAGAAAATGGCGGCGCAGCAGGTATCGGCTGAAACCCTGCGTAAAATGAAGAAAACCGCCGAGGACTACCTGGGCGAAGAAGTGACCGAGGCGGTGATTACCGTTCCTGCTTACTTTAACGACAGCCAGCGCCAGGCCACCAAGGATGCCGGCCGTATCGCAGGACTGGAAGTCAAGCGCATCATCAACGAGCCGACCGCGGCTGCGCTGGCCTTCGGTATGGACAAAAAAGAAGGCGACCGCAAGATTGCGGTGTATGACCTCGGTGGCGGCACGTTCGATATTTCCATCATCGAAATCACCGAAATGGACGGCGAACACCAGTTCGAAGTGCTGTCGACCAATGGCGATACCTTTCTGGGCGGCGAGGACTTCGACCAGCGCCTGATCGATTACATCGCCGAAGAATTCAAGAAAGAACAGGGCGTCGACCTGAAGAAAGACGTGCTGGCCCTGCAGCGCCTGAAAGAGGCCGCTGAAAAGGCCAAGATCGAGCTGTCCTCCGCGCAGCAGACCGAGGTCAACCTGCCCTACATTACGGCAGACGCCTCCGGCCCCAAACACCTTGCGGTGAAAATCACGCGCGCAAAATTCGAGGCGCTGGTGGAAGACCTGATCAAGCGCACCATCGATCCCTGCAAAATGGCGTTGAAGGATGCCGGCCTTAGCACCTCGCAAGTCGACGATGTCATTCTGGTCGGCGGCCAGACCCGCATGCCCAAGGTGATGGACGCAGTGAAAGACTTCTTCGGCAAGGATCCGCGTCGCGACGTCAACCCGGACGAAGCGGTTGCCGTAGGCGCTGCGATTCAGGGCGGCGTGCTGAAGGGCGAAGTGAAAGACGTGCTGCTGCTCGACGTGACGCCGTTGTCGCTGGGCATCGAAACCCTGGGCGGCGTAATGACCAAGCTGATTCCCAAGAACACCACCATCCCGACCAAGGCATCGCAAGTGTTCTCCACGGCCGACGACAACCAGAATGCGGTAACGGTTCATGTGCTGCAGGGCGAGCGTGAAGTGGCATCGGGCAACAAGAGCCTCGGTCAATTCAACCTGTCCGATATTCCGCCTGCGCCGCGTGGCATGCCGCAGATCGAAGTCACTTTCGACATCGACGCCAACGGCATCCTGCATGTGTCTGCCAAGGACAAGGCCACCGGCAAGGAAAACACCATCCGCATCCAGGCCAGTTCGGGACTGAGCGAGGCGGAAATTCAGCGCATGGTGCTGGATGCCGAAGCCAACGCGGCTGAAGACCACAAGGCGGTTGAACTGGCAACCGCGCGCAATGCAGCGGATGCCATGGTTCATTCGGTGAAGAAATCGCTGGCCGAATACGGCGACAAGGTGACGGCCGAAGAAAAGACCGCGATCGAAACCGCGCTGCAGGAATGCGAAGAGGCCGTGCGCGAAGGCGACAAGGACACCATCGAAGCCAAGACCAACGCACTGGCAACCGCCAGCCACAAGCTGGCCGAGCAGATGTACAAGGACGAGCAGGCTCAGGCGCAACCGGCCGGCGCCTCGGGCGCGGATGCCGGCGCTGCCGATGACAATGTGGTTGATGCCGAGTTTGAAGAGGTGAAAGACAAGCAATAAGGGGCTAGGGGTCAGGATTCAGGGATCAGGGGAAGTCGCGCTGCGCGCGGCTTTTCCTTTTCCACTGGCCTACCCTTCCCTGACCCCTGAATCCTGACCCCTGATCCCTACCATGCCAAAACGCGACTATTACGAAGTCCTCGGCGTTGCCAGAAACGCTTCGGACGAAGACATCAAAAAGGCCTACCGCAAGCTGGCCATGAAGCACCATCCTGACCGCAATCCGGATGACAAGAGCGCGGAAGACAAATTCAAGGAAGCCAAGCAAGCCTACGAAATCCTGTCCGACTCGGACAAACGCGCCGCGTTTGACCAGTTCGGCCATGCCGGGATCGATCAACAGGCTGGAATGGGCGGCGGGGCAGGCTTTTCCGATTCATTTTCAGACATATTCGGCGACATATTCGGCGGGGGCGGCGGCAATCGCCGCGACCGCGTTTATCGCGGCGCCGATCTGCGCTACAACCTGGAAATTGGTCTGGAAGAAGCCGCACGCGGCACCGAAACCAAAATCCGCATTCCATCGCTCGAAGGATGCGGCGCCTGCCACGGCAGCGGCGCCAAGCCCGGCACCCAGCCCACCGCCTGTACAACCTGCGGTGGACACGGCCAGGTTCGTATCCAGCAGGGCTTTTTCTCGGTGCAGCAGACGTGTCCACGCTGTAGCGGAACCGGCAAAATGGTGTCGGACCCCTGCCCGACCTGCCATGGCGAAGGCCGGGTCAAAAAGCACAAGACCCTGTCAGTCAAGATACCTGCCGGCGTCGACAGCGGCGACCGCATCCGCCTGGGCGGAGAAGGCGAGGCCGGAGTCAATGGCGGTCCTGCGGGCGATCTCTATGTGGTGATTCACCTCAAGGAGCACCCTGTCTTCAAACGCGACGGCGACGACCTGCATTGTGAAATGCCGATCAGCTTTGCCACCGCCGCACTGGGAGGCGACCTCGAAATCCCCACCCTGGATGGCCACGCCAAAATCAAGATTCCGTCTGAAACGCAGACGGGCAAGGTCTTCCGCTTGCGCGGCAAGGGCATCAAGGGTGTGCGTAGCCATGCCCCCGGCGATCTCCTCTGCCACATGCAGATTGAAACGCCGGTGAACCTTTCCGAGCGTCAGCGCGAATTGTTACGGGAACTGGAAGCCTTGAGCCCCGGACGCAATAACAACCCGCGTGCGCAATCCTTCATGGACAAGGTCAAATCATTTTTCAATCAATAAGCGGCTCAAACAGGTCAGGAAGTCTTCGCCGCTGCAAACAAACGGAAGAAATTCCGCGTGGTCGCCTCACCCACCGCTTCTACCGAAATACTCCGCACGCGTGCGATCTCTTCGGCCACGTGCTTCACAAACCCCGGCTGATTGGTCCGCCCGCGATGCGGCGCCGGCGCCAGATAAGGCGAATCGGTTTCGATCAGCATGCGCTCCAGCGGAATGGCCGCCGCCACTTCACGCAGGGTGGTGGCGTTCTTGAAGGTGACGATGCCGGAGAAGGAAATATAGAAACCCTGCTCGATGGCCGCTTCGGCCACCGTCAGGCTTTCGGTAAAACAGTGCATCACGCCGCCCGCCTCGCCCGCCTGCTCCTCGCGCATGATGCGCAGGGTGTCTTCCGCCGCCGACCGGGTGTGAATCACCAGCGGCTTGCGCGCGGCCCGCGCCGCGCGGATGTGGGTACGAAAGCGTTCACGCTGCCATTCAAGGTCGCCGCTCAGCCGAAAATAATCCAGACCGGTCTCGCCGATGGCCACCACCCTGGGATGATCTGCCAGTGCAACCAGCTCCGCCACTGTGGGTTCGATGCAGTCTTCGTGGTCGGGATGCACCCCGACTGACGCGTAGACGTTTGGATGCGCCTCGGCCAGCGCAAGGACTTCAGGAAATTTTTCCAGTTCTACGCTGATGCACAGCGCGTGACTCACCTGGTTGTGCGCCATGAGGTCGAACACCTCGGGCAGCTTGTCGGCAAGATCGGGAAAATTGATGTGGCAGTGAGAGTCGATATACATTCGGCATAAGCGCGGATACGCGCTGCTTGGTCAGGGGTAAACCCGACGCACCGAAGCAAAACAGCATTACATGGTGTGGGTCGGACGGACCGATTTTAACGAACCGCCGAGCAATCCTTCAATTTTGTTTTGCGCAGACTTCCCGCTTTCGTTGAACGCAAACTGCACACCCACCCCCTGAGTACGGCCGCCGTGAGCGCCTGTCGGTGTGACCCATACCACTTTTCCCGACACCGGCAACTTGGAGGGGTCTTCCATCAGCGTCAGCAGCATGAAGACTTCCTCACCCATCTTGTAGCTTTTATTGGTGGGAATAAACAGTCCCCCGCCTTTGATAAACGGCATATAGGCGGCAAAAAGCGCCGACTTTTCCTTGATCGACAAGGAAAGCACGCCTGGCCTGACCGGGCCGACAGTGTCATTGGGTACGGTGCTCATGGTTTGGTCTCGTCAATCAAATAAATGTCGATACTGGATCAGCCAGGCTTCCTGTTGCAAAGTCCGGTTCAGCGGATGCATCAGCGTTCGGCCCGCTACGGCATGGCTTTTGGACAGTTCCAGCAATTTTGCCAGGTCCGCCTGCGCACCCAGTTTCGTGAGTGCTTCATCAAAATCCAGGTTGAACTGCACCCGGCTCTGCAACCTGACCGCCAGCAAATCCCCCAGCCATTTATACGCTACCGCATGCCAGGTTTGCGGCCTGACCGCCTTCCAGCGTTCAGCCAGCGCCACCGGATCCAGTTGTTGCGGGCGCGCCAGGCCATCCAGAATATTTTGGCGCACCTCCAGCTCCGTGCCTTCAATCCAGTTCAGCGCATCCAGCGGCGACCCGCCGGCCAAACCCAGCAAGGTCTGCGCATCCTCAACCTGTTGCCCGGTTAACCATTGGAGCGCATGCCCGGCGGATGGCAAACCCATATCGAGCCGGGTGCAACGGCTTCGAATGGTCGGCAACAACTGCCGCGGCTGGTCCGACACCAGGATGAACACTGTATTTAACGGCGGTTCCTCCAGTACCTTTAACAGGGAATTGGCCGCCGCCAGGTTAAGGCTATTGGCTGGATTGACCAGAACGACGCGAGCGCCCGCCCGGTACGTGGACAGCCGGACGAAATCGACCACTTCGCGCGCCTGGTCCACCTCGATGGCCGCGGCCATCCTGGTTTCGCCCTCCTTGCTGGTTTTTTCCTGCAGGGTAAGCAACCGAAAATCCGGGTGCGCGCCGGTCTCCAGCCAATGGCAGGCCGGACAGCTGCCGCAGGCCATGCCATCGGGCAACGGCGCTTCGCAAAGCAGTGCGTGAGCCCAAGCCTGCGCCAGCGCGCCCTTGCCGACGCCGCGCGGCCCGGTCAGCAACAGGGCCTGCGCCGGACGGGCACGGGTCGACAGTAATCGCTGCCATGCCGTTTCGAGCCAGGGATAGGGTGCGCTCATTGCAATCCCTGCAACAGTTTGCCGATTTCGGCCTGCAACGCGTCGATCGTCTGGCGCGCATCCAGCACCTGGATACGCTTCGGGTCGGCTTGTGCGCGGGCAAGATAAGCCGTGCGGACCCGATTGAAAAAACTGTCCGCCTCGCGCTCGAAGCGGTCTGCCACGCGTGCGGCCGAGCGGCGCGCTTCCGCCACCTCGGCAGGCACATCGAACAACAGGGTCAGGTCGGGTTGAAAGCCGCGTTGCACCCAGGCTTCCAGCGCGGCAATACGCTCGACTGAAATGCCGCGGCCGCCGCATTGATAGGCATAGCTGGCATCGGTAAAGCGATCGGACACCACCCACGCGCCGCGCGCCAGCGCCGGCAGAATCAGCGCAGCCAGATGCTCCTGCCGCGCCGCGAACATCAGCAACAACTCGGTATCGGCATCCATGTCGCGATGCAATAACAGTTCGCGCAGACTCTCGCCGAGCGGGGTGCCGCCCGGCTCGCGGGTGACGATGACTTCCCTGCCCTGCTCACGCAGCCAGTCGGCCACAAAATCCAGATGCGTGCTTTTGCCGGCGCCGTCGACGCCATCGAGCGTGATGAACTTGCCGGGTGTCGTCATCGCTGGAAGCGATTCACTGCCTGATTATGCGCGTCCAGATTGCTGGAAAACACATGGGTGCCGTCGCCGCGCGAAACGAAATAAAGCGCGTCGGTTTGCGCCGGGTTGAGCGCCGCCTGAATGGCCGCCTCGCTCGGCATC
This sequence comes from Hydrogenophilales bacterium 17-61-9, assembly GCA_002256785.1. Classification (GTDB taxonomy): domain Bacteria; phylum Pseudomonadota; class Gammaproteobacteria; order Burkholderiales; family Thiobacillaceae; genus Thiobacillus. The sequence goes on along the minus strand of NCIF01000041.1, from coordinate 2,889 downwards.
GCAATCGGAGTGGGCGGCAGCCCGGCGCGAGTATAGGTGTTGTACGGCGTGTCGGTTTGCAGATCGATCCGGCGCAGATTGCCGTCGAAGCGCTCGCCCAGCCCGTAAATCACGGTGGGATCGGTTTGCAGGCGCATCCCCAGTTTGAGCCGGTTGAGAAAAACGCCTGCAATCTGCGGACGCTCGAACGCCGCGCCGGTTTCCTTCTCCACGATCGACGCCATGATGAGCGCGTCGTAGGGCGTGCGGTAGGGCAGCCCGGGGGCGCGCTTTTCCCAGGCAGCCATCAGCTTCTCTTGCTGCAAGCGGTACGCGCGACGCAGGACCTTGATGTCAGACGTATGCGGCGAAAAAAAGTAGGTGTCGGGAAACAGCAGACCTTCCGGATGCGACGCTTCCGCGCCCATCGCGCGCAGCAATTCAGCATTGCTCATGCCGGCGCTTTCGTTGACCAACAGCGGCTGTGCGGCCAGGGCCGCGCGGATTTCGCGCCAATTCCAGCCTTCGATGAACCGCACAGTCGCCTGGGAGATGTCGCCCCGTTCGATCTTGTCCAGCAGTTCCAGCGGCGTAAGCGGCCGGTCGAGCGAATAGGCTCCCGCCTTGAGGGTGCCGCCCTTGCCCAGCACGCGTCCCATCAACCAGAACACCTGCGCGTTGCCAACGACACCTTCGCGTTCGAGTATCCCGCTCAAGCTTCGCAAATGGGTCCCCGGCGGCACATTCACAATTTTCGGCAGCGGCTCAAAGCGCAAAGCCTGATTGCCATACCCGATCAATCCGCCTGCGCTTAGCAGCACAAACAGGATTGCCAACACAAGCACACGCTTAATCAAGGTTTTCATACAAGGCGTTATTCAAAATAGTTGTCCAGCCTGCAGGCGGCCAGGTGACGTCATCCAGCTTCGCCACCCGGCGCACGCCGATCACACTGTTGCAGATCATCACTTCATCCGCATCGAGTATAGCGTCTGGCAGCCAGCGGCCGATATGGGTGCGCATCCCCCGGTGCGCCGCGGCGCGCAACACGCGCGATCGCGTCACGCCGGCCACACCGCATTCATGCAAGCCCGGCGTAAACAATTCGCCCGCCTTGACCCAGAACACGTTGCTCATGACGCCGCCGATGACCGAGCCGCTGTTGTCGCACAGCAGCCCCTCAAAAATCGCCGGGTCATCCCATTCCGCCCGTGCCAGCACATTTTCCAGCCGGTTCAAATGCTTGATCCCCGCCAGCCGGGGTTGCCGTGCCAGCCTGATCGCGCACCAGCGCGCCGTGATGTCGACAGGCGCATCGGGGCGGGCATGCACGGGAAGCGGCGCCGACAAAACGATACGTGTACTTGCCTGACCCGGAGCATGGGCGTAGCCGCGCGCGCCGACACCGCGCGTGAGAATGATTTTAGCGATGCCTTCCCCCGCTTCCGCGACTTGGCATACTTCGCGCTGCAACTGAGTTTCGTCCGGACAATCCAGCGCCAGGGCCGCGCAATCCGCCGCCAGCCTGGCAAAGTGATCCGGCCACCAAAGCGGCTGTCCAGCTTGCGTGCGCAATGTGCGGAATACGCCATCGCCATAGGCAAGCCCCCGATCCATTGCATCGATCGCGTCCGTTTGCCTGCCGTTAATGAGCATCATGCGAAATCCAGTGCGCGCAACAAGCCTTGCGCCTTGGCACGGGTTTCCTCGAGTTCGCGCAGCGCAACAGAGTCGGCAACGATGCCGGCGCCGGCGCGAAAACTCAGTTGACGATCGCGAAGCAAAAAACTGCGGATCAGAATATTCAGATCGAAGCTGCCGTCGCGATTGATGTAACCCACGCTGCCGGTGTAGCTGCGGCGCGGCGTCTGTTCCAGTTCACGAATGATTTGCATGGTGCGCACCTTGGGGCAGCCTGTAATGGTGCCGCCGGGAAACACGGCGCGCAAGGCATCGAATACAGTCATGTCACGCCGCAATTTTCCGCACACGGTGGATTCGATATGGTGCACATAGCGATAGCTGGCGATTTCCATCAGGGCTGGCACCTTGACACTGCCGGACTCGCATACCCGGCCCAGATCGTTGCGCTCCAGATCCACCAGCATGACGTGCTCGGCGCGCTCCTTCGGATGCGCCTGCAATCGCGATCGCAGCGTCTCATCCTCGACCGCCTCATCGCTTCGCGGATGGGTCCCGGCAATCGGCCGGGTTTCCAGCATCCCGTCACGACCCAGATGGACCAGGCGCTCGGGGGACGAGCTCACGATAGCCCAGTCCTGCATTTGCACCAGCGCTGAAAACGGCGCCGGATTTTTCTGCATCAGTTGCGAAAACAAGGCTGCAGGCGAAACCGGTTCATCAAACTCCGCCCGCCAGCCGCGCGACAAATTCACCTGAAACACATCGCCCGCACGAATATAGCTCTGGATGCGCGCAACGCCCGACAGGAATGCTTCAGGGTCATCCTGATCAAGGGAAGCCGGTACGGGCAGGCCCCGAACAGGCGGCAAGGTTTGCCGAAGATCCTGCACCATGGCATCGAGCAATCCATGCTGGCCGGTCTCGGCCATCAATACGCACCGCCCATTGGCGCGGTTAATCAAAATCGCGGCCGGGATGCGCGCCAGCCAGGCCAGCGGGAATTCAGGATCATCCGCCATCTCCACGCTGGGTTCAAACATCCCCCCCAGTTCATATGAAAAGGCGCACAGCCAGCCGCCGCTGAATGGCAGATCGACAGGTGTCCGCGGTCCGCGGTAGGGATTGCCTTGCATGGCAGGATGCGCGCGCAGGCCATCCAGACCATCGGCCAGGGAAAACGGCTCAACATCCTGCGGGAACGCAAACAGCACGTCCCATCCGGTGTCGCCACTGCTTTGAATCAGGCCCGGATAGCGTTGCGGAAAC
>NCIF01000040.1 GCA_002256785.1 Hydrogenophilales bacterium 17-61-9 | reverse complement strand
TGAATCCTGAATCCTGACCCCTACAAAATGACTTACGTAACCGCGATTTTCTATATCTTTGCCGCCATCCTTGTGTTTGCCGGGTTGCGCGTCATCACCGCCCGCAACCCGGTGCACGCCGCACTTTTCCTGGTGCTGGCCTTCTTCACTGCGGCCGGGCTGTGGATGATGCTGGAAGCGGAATTCCTCGCCATCACCCTGGTGCTGGTGTACGTCGGCGCGGTGATGGTGCTGTTCCTGTTTGTGGTGATGATGCTCGACATCAACCTCGACAAGCTGCGCGAAGGCTTCTGGGATTATTTACCCCTGGCCGGTTTTGTCTCGGTGCTGTTGATGATCGAGATGGCGCTGATTCTGGGTAGCCGCCATTTTGGCCTGGAGATCATGGCTACGCCGGCGCCTCATCCTGCCGATTACAGCAACACCAAGGAACTCGGTCGGCTGCTCTATACCGACTATGTCTATGCGTTTGAGCTGGCCGCGGTGATTCTGCTGGTGGCGATTGTGGCAGCGATCGCGCTGACGCTGCGCCGCCGCAAGGACAGCAAGTACATCGACCCCGCCGAGCAGGTGAAGGTGAAGCGCAATGACCGTCTGCGTATCGTGAAAATGCAGTCGGAAAAGGGGCCAGGGGCCAGGACCCAGGATTCAGGGGGGGAGGGCGCATGATTTCCTTATCGCATTACCTGGTGCTGGGCGGCATTTTGTTTGCCATCAGCGTGCTGGGCATCTTCCTCAATCGCAAGAACGTGATCGTTCTGTTGATGGCGATTGAACTCATGCTGCTGGCGGTGAACATGAACTTCATTGCGTTTTCGCATTATCTCGGCGACATCCACGGCCAGATCTTCGTCTTTTTTATCCTCACCGTCGCCGCCGCCGAGTCCGCCATCGGTCTGGCGATTCTGGTGGTGCTGTTCCGCACGATGCGCACGATCAACGTCGATGATCTCGACCATCTGAAAGGCTGATGCGGATGGACATGCAGACGCTTTATCTGATCGTTCCGCTGGCGCCGCTTTTCGGCGCGCTGGTCGCTGGCCTGTTCGGCAAACTCATCGGCCGCACCGGCGCCCATGTCGTCACCATTGCCGGCGTGGCCGTATCGTTCATCGCCTCGATGCTGATATTCCAGGACGTGCGCGCCGGCCATACCTACAACGGCTCGGTCTACACCTGGATGGTGCTGGGCGATCTGCGTCTGGAGGTGGGTTTCCTGATCGATTCGCTGACGACCATGATGATGCTGGTGGTTACCTTCGTCTCGCTGATGGTGCATATCTACACCATTGGCTACATGCGCGAAGACCCGGGTTACCAGCGCTTCTTCAGCTATATCTCGCTGTTCACCTTCGCGATGCTGATGCTGGTGATGAGCAACAACTTCCTGCAGCTATTCTTTGGCTGGGAAGCGGTGGGCCTGGTGTCGTATCTGCTGATCGGCTTCTGGTACACCAAGGAGACCGCGATCTACGCCAACCTCAAGGCGTTTCTGGTCAACCGGGTCGGCGACTTCGGCTTCATTCTCGGCATCGGCCTGGTGCTGGCGCATTTCGGTTCGCTCGATTACGCGACGGTGTTTGCCAAGGCCCCGCAGCTTGCCCGCGAAACCATCACCCTGTTTCCGGATACGCCATGGATGCTGATGACGGTGATCGGCATCCTGCTGTTTATCGGCGCGATGGGTAAATCGGCGCAGTTTCCGCTGCATGTGTGGCTGCCCGATTCGATGGAAGGCCCGACGCCGATTTCCGCGCTGATCCACGCAGCGACCATGGTGACCGCCGGCATTTTCATGGTCGCGCGCATGTCGCCGTTGTATGAACTGTCCGACGTGGCGCTCTCCTTCATCATGATCATCGGCGCGATTACCGCGCTGTTCATGGGCTTTCTTGGCATTGTGCAGAACGACATCAAGCGGGTGGTGGCGTATTCCACGCTGTCGCAACTGGGTTACATGACGGTTGCGCTCGGCGCTTCGGCCTATTCGGTTGCGGTGTTCCATCTGATGACGCACGCCTTTTTCAAGGCGCTGCTGTTCCTGGCGGCCGGCTCGGTCATCATCGCCATGCACCACAACCAGGACATCCGCTATATGGGCGGCCTGAAGAAATACATGCCGATCACCTGGGTCACCTCGCTGATCGGTTCGCTGGCGCTGATCGGCACGCCTTTCCTGTCGGGCTTCTACTCCAAGGAAACCATCATCGAGGCGGTCAAGCTGTCGCATCTGCCGGTGGCCGGCATCGCCTACTGGGCGGTGCTGGCAGGCGTGTTCGTCACGGCCTTCTATTCGTTCCGCATGTACTTCCTGGTCTTCCATGGCAAGGAACGTTTCCAAAACGCCCCTCATGCACATGGCCATGACGACCACGGCCATCATGGCGAGAAGCCGCACGAAACGCCCTGGGTGGTGACCGGGCCGCTGCTTGCGCTGGCCTTGCCTTCGCTGGCGATCGGCTACATGACCATCGAGCCGATGCTGTTTGGCGATTTCTTCGGCAACGCGATTTACGTTGCGGACCGTCACCCGGTCATGATCGAGCTGAACCAGCATTTCCAGGGCGCGGTCGCCATGGGTCTGCACGCGGTCGTGACGCTGCCGTTCTGGCTGGCGGCAGCCGGGGTGGGGCTGTCGGCGTTCTTTTATCTCAAGCGCCCGGACATTCCGGCAGCGATTCAAAAGCGCTTCAGCTTTCTCCACAGCATGCTGGTCAACAAATACTGGTTCGACGAGTTCTATAGCGCGGTTTTCGCCAAGGGTGCACGCCTGCTGGGCGGCGGATTGTGGCGTCGCGGCGACCAGGCCGTGATCGACGGCTTGATCATCAATGGTTCGGCGCATCTGGTCGAACGTCTGTCCAGACTGATGCGCGCATTCCAGTCCGGTTACATCTACCACTACGCGTTTGCCATGCTGATCGGGGTATTCGCCCTGGTGACGTGGTTCGCGCGACTCAACTAGCCGTGCCCAACTAAAACCACACGCCCATGTTCGGACAATCAATACTTTCTCTCGTCATCTGGGTGCCGATTCTGGCCGGGGTGGCGGTGCTCGCCACCGGCTCCGACCGCAACGCAGGCCTCGCCCGCTGGGTGGCACTGGCGGGTGCGCTGCTCGGCTTGATCGTGGCGATTCCGCTCGTCACCGGCTTCGACACCACGACCTCGGCGATGCAGTTCGTCGAGAAAGCGGCGTGGATTCCGGCCTTCAACATCCATTACCACCTCGGTGCCGACGGCATCTCGATGCCGCTGATCCTGCTCAACAGCTTCATCACCGTGCTGGTGGTGATCGCCGGCTGGCAGGTGATCCAGGAAAAAGTTGCGCAGTACATGGCGGCCTTCCTCATCATGTCGGGCCTCATCAACGGCGTGTTCGCCTCGCTCGACGGCATTCTGTTCTACGTCTTCTTCGAAGGCATGCTGATCCCGCTGTACCTGATCGTCGGCGTGTGGGGCGGACCCAACCGTGTCTATGCCGCGTTCAAGTTCTTCCTCTACACCCTGCTCGGTTCGCTGCTGATGCTGGTGTCGATGATCTATCTGTATTTCCAGTCGGGCGGCAGCTTCGACATCCAGACTTGGCATACGACGACGCTGGGGATGACGGCGCAGACGCTGATGTTCTTCGCCTTCCTGCTGGCGTTCGGGGTCAAGGTGCCGATGTGGCCGGTGCACACCTGGCTGCCCGACGCCCACGTCGAGGCGCCCACTGGCGGCTCGGTGGTGCTGGCGGCGATCACGCTGAAAGTCGGCGCCTACGGCTTCCTGCGCTTCATCCTGCCGATTCTGCCGGACGCCAGCCACGAGTTTGCCTGGTTCGTTATCGCGCTGTCCTTGATCGCGGTGGCCTACATCGGCCTGGTCGCGCTGGCGCAGTCCGACATGAAAAAGCTCATCGCCTATTCGTCGATCGCGCACATGGGCTTCGTCACCCTCGGCTTCTTCATGTTCAGCCCGCTCGGCGTCGAGGGCGGCCTGGTGCAGATGATCTCGCACGGCTTCGTTTCGGCCGCGCTGTTCCTTTGCATCGGCGTCATGTACGACCGCCTGCACTCGCGCCAGATCAAGGACTACGGCGGGCTGGTCAACAGGATGCCGGTGTTCGCCGCCTTCTTCATGCTGTTCGCCATGGCCAATGCCGGCCTGCCCGCCACCAGCGGCTTCGTCGGCGAATTTATGGTCATCATGGCCGCAACCCAGGTCAATTTCTGGTTCGCCTTCGTCGCCGCCACCACGCTGATCTTCGGCGCGGCCTATACGCTGTGGATGTACAAGCGCGTCGTGTTCGGCACGGTCAGCAACCCGCAGGTCGAGGAGATGACCGACGTCAACGCCCGCGAGATCCTGCTGCTCGGCGTGCTCGCCGTCTGCGTGCTGGCCATGGGCCTGTATCCCAAGCCGTTCACCGACGTGATGCATGTGTCGGTGGTCGACCTGTTGGCGCACGTCGCCCTAAGCAAATTACCGTGAGCGACCGCCCATGAGCACCCCTTCAATGCAACTCGCCCAATTCGCCCCCGCTTTGCCCGAGATTTTCGTGCTGGTCATGGTCTCGCTGATTCTGCTTATCGACGCGGCGGTCGATGACAGCAAACGCTATCTGGCCTATGTGCTGTCGCTGCTGACGCTGGCCGGCGCGGCTTTCCTGACCACGCGCGATTTGTCCAGCATGCCGGTGCTGACGCTCGGCGGTCTCTTTATCGACGACCCGCTATCGGACGTGCTGAAGCTGTTTCTCTATCTGAGCGTTGCGGTGGTGCTGGTCTATTCGCGCGATTACCTGCGCGAACGCGGACTCTATAAAGGCGAGTTCTTCGTGCTGGCGCTGTTTGCGCTCTTGGGCATGATGGTGATGGTGTCGGCCAGCCACTTCCTCACGCTCTATCTCGGCCTCGAACTGCTGTCCCTGTCCCTTTACGCCATGGTCGCGCTGCAGCGCGATTCCAGCGTCGCGACCGAGGCGGCGATGAAGTATTTCGTGCTGGGCGCGCTGGCCTCCGGCATGCTGCTCTACGGCATGTCGATGGTATACGGCGTCACCGGCTCGCTCGCGCTGGCCGATATGGCCCTTGCGCTGCAGGACGGCACCGACCTGCGCATTCCGCTGGTGTTCGGCGTCGTCTTCATCGTCGCCGGGCTGGCGTTCAAGCTCGGCGCGGTGCCGTTCCACATGTGGGTGCCCGACGTCTACCACGGCGCGCCGACCGCGATGACGCTGTTCATCGGCAGCGCGCCCAAGATCGCCGCCTTCGCCTTCGTCGTGCGCATCCTCGGCCAGGGGCTGGAATCGCAGGTGGCCGAATGGCGCGACATGCTGGTGATCCTGGCGGTGCTGTCGATGGCGGTCGGCAACATCGCGGCGATCGCGCAGAGCAACCTCAAACGCATGTTCGCCTATTCGACCATCTCGCACATGGGCTTCATGCTGCTGGGCATTCTGGCGGGCTCGCAGAACGGTTACGGCAGCGCAATGTTCTACGTGCTGGTGTATGCGCTGATGAGCCTGGGCAGTTTCGGCATGATCCTGCTGCTGTCGCGCGCCGGTTTCGAGGCAGATAAGCTGGACGATTTCAAGGGGCTTAACCGCCGCAGTCCGTGGCTGGCTTTCCTGATGCTGCTGCTGATGTTTTCGATGGCCGGCGTGCCGCCGACCGTCGGCTTCTACGCCAAGCTCGCGGTGCTGCAATCCGTCGTCGAAATCGGCTATGTATGGCTGGCTGTCGCGGCGGTCATGTTCTCGCTGGTCGGCGCGTTCTATTACCTGCGCATCGTCAAGCTGATGTATTTCGATACCCCGCACGACACCACGCCGATCGCCGGCAACCCCGATGCCCGCATTATCATGTCGGCCAACGGGCTGGCCATTTTGGCGCTCGGCATCATGCCGCAGCCTCTGATGGCCGTGTGCATGTACGCCATTGGCGCTTCTTTCTGAACCAAACCTCGCCGGAACAGGTCTGTTCCGGCATTACTCGTTTTCGGATACACCGTGAATTTCTCCACTAGCTTGCTGCTGATTCTGGCGTTCATCGCCGCCAACCTGCCGTTCCTCGTCGAGCGTATTTTTTTCATCGTCAAACCCGGGTCCGGCAGCAAGAATGTCGCCTGGCGGCTGCTGGAACTGACGGTCATGTATTTCGTGGTCGGCGGCATTGCGATGCTGCTGGAAAGCAAGCTCGGCGACATCCACACGCAGAACTGGGAGTTCTATGCGGTCAATGCCTCGCTGTTCGTGGTGTTTGCCTATCCGGGCTTCGTGTATCGCTACCTGTGGCGGCGACGCGGCGGATGATATGCCGATCGGCGTGCGCATATGCCCGACGCCCTGGATAAAATCGGGCGGGTATCTGCGTTAAGCGACGACGCTATTTTTAAACCGCGCAAGCATTGCGGGTATCGTATTGAGCGGTAGAAGATATCGCTCTGCAATATATTGATGCTAGAGTATCCGGATCGACTGAAGCCAGTCTTGGGCGCCCCGCTCATTGGGGAAACGGGTATGGTTTGGTCTGGGGAAATTCTGAATTGACGTGATTACTCGTTAACACCACTTTCGATATGACCACACTTTATCCCGTAATTCTTTCCGGCGGCTCGGGCACGCGTCTGTGGCCCTTGTCCCGTGCGGCGCTGCCCAAGCAGTTGTTACCCCTCGCGAGCAAACACAGCCTGTTGCAGGACACGGTTAGCCGTCTGGCTGATATGCCGGAAATAGCCAGTCCGCTCATGGTGTGTAATGTCGAGCACCGCTTCATGATCGCAGAGCAGATGCGCCAGATCGGGTCGATTCCGCGCGCCATCGTACTGGAGCCGGTGGGGCGCAACACTGCGCCCGCGATCGCTGTTGCCGCGTTGATGTTGTCGCGCGATGACCCCGAGGCGCTGATGCTGGTGCTTCCCGCCGATCATTTGATCGGGGATGTCGACGCATTTCATGCAGCAATACGCATTGCCGCGGAAGCTGCCAAAAGCGGGCATCTGACCACTTTTGGCATCGTGGCGGATATTCCTGAAACGGGTTATGGCTATATACAAAAAGGCGCCCCCCTTGCAGCGCCGATGGGCGCGTTTCAGGTGGCGGCCTTTGTGGAAAAGCCCGATTCGGCCACTGCGCAGCAGTACGTGGATTCCGGCAGCTACTTCTGGAACAGTGGCATGTTCCTGTTCCGTGCGACGGACTTTTTGAATGAACTTCAAAGCCTGCGTCCCGATATCCTTGAGGCCAGCCGGGCCGCACTGGATGCCGCTACGCTTGACCTGGATTTTGTGCGGCTGGATCCGGCTGCATTTGAGGCTTGCCCGTCGGAGTCGGTCGATTATGCGGTGATGGAGCGTACCCGTTGCGCGGCTGTGGTGCCGGCCGATATGGCATGGAACGATATCGGCGCATGGTCAGCGCTGTGGGACGTTGCGGCGAAGGACGAACACGGCAACGCCACCCGGGGCGATGTCATGCTGGAAAATGCCCGCAACAACTTCGTCCGTGCCGAAACCCGTATGGTCGCCATGCTCGGCGTATCGGACCTGGTGGTGGTGGAAACGGCTGACGTGGTGCTGGTGGCGCAAAAAGACCAGGTTCAGAATGTCAAAAAGCTGGTTGAGCGCCTGAAAGCGGAGAAACGCTGCGAACACCTGGTTCACAAGCAGGTTTACCGACCCTGGGGTTGGTACGAGGGCATCGACGAGGGCGAGCGCTTCCAGGTCAAGCGCATCATGGTCAAGCCGGGCGAAAAGCTCAGCCTGCAAATGCATCACCATCGTGCCGAGCACTGGGTGGTGGTGTCCGGCACCGCCAGCGTCACCTGCGGCGATCTGGTCACGCTGCTGAGCGAGAACCAGTCGACTTACATTCCGCTGGGCACCACGCATCGGCTGGAGAACCCCGGCAAGGTCGATTTGCACATCATCGAGGTGCAGTCGGGGACCTATCTGGGCGAAGACGACATCGTGCGTCTCGAAGACATCTACAAGCGCAACTGAGGCTGTCGTATCGCTGATCGCATTCGGCGGGCGCAATGCCCGCCGTGACGCTGCAACACGCTTTATTCACAAGCCTTTTCCGGCCGACGAAATGCGCGACGCCCAGCTGGCGATCGAACTGGGCGCGCGTCCGCCCGCAACCGCCGGGCCGAATGGATGATTTCGTCCGGTCTGCCGGATACGGTTGAGGAAATTCCGCTGCGTGCCCATTCAACCCGCCCTTGAAAACGGCCGGATAGGCCCGATACTTCAACATCCTGTCATGCCGGATTAAAAAGACCCCATCATGCCCAATGACCCTGCGCTGGAAGGTGAATTCCTCTCCGACGAACGCCAACTGCCGGCGGCCCCGTCATTGCCGGACGAGCTGTACCTGCTGCCGCTGACCGAAAAACCGTTTTTCCCTGCGCAAACCCTGCCCTTGCTGATGAACGAGGCGCCGTGGTTGCCGACAGTCGAGGCCATCGGCGAAACCGCGCATCACATGGTGGGGCTGGTGGTGGTCAAACCCGACAATACCGACGACGTGAAACGCCCGGATTTCCGCAGCATTGGCACCGTGGCCCGGATTCATCACCCTGTGCGCAGCGACGGCAAAATGCAGTTCATTGCCGAGGGCAGGCGGCGCTTTCGTATTGTCGAGTGGCTGTCGGATTCGCCGCCGTACAAAGTCCGGGTCGAATATCCGATCATCAACACCATCAAGGATTTGCTGCCGCACAATCCGCTCTATTCCGAAGAACTCAAGTTCTTTCTGAATCGCTTCGGGCCGAATGAGCCTTCGCAATTGACTGACTTTGCAGCCAGCCTCACCACCGCGTCCAAACAGGCTTTGCAGGATGTGCTGGAAGCGCTTGGCTTGAAGAAGCGTATGGAAAAAGTGCTGGTGCTGCTGAAGAAGGAACTCGACGTGGCGCGCCTGCAGTCCGACATCCGCGAAAAGGTCGACGAGAAGATGAGCGAGCAGCAGCGCGAATTCTTCCTGCGCCAGCAGCTGAAGGCGATCCAGAAGGAACTCGGCATCGCCAAGGACGACAAGACCGCCGAACTCGACACCTTCAATGAACGCCTCGCCGGGCTGACGCTGCCGGCGCCGGCAAAAAAACGCATCGACGAGGAGATGCACAAGCTCTCGCTGCTGGAAACCGGCTCGCCGGAATACACCGTCACCCGCAACTATCTCGACTGGCTGACGGTGCTGCCGTGGGGCGTGCACACGCAGGACAAGATCGACCTCGAACGCGCGCGCCGCATCCTCGACCGCGACCATGACGGGCTGGAAGACGTGAAGGACCGCATTATCGAATTTCTCGCCGTCGGCGCGATGCGCGGCGAAATGGCGGGCTCGATTTTGCTGCTGATCGGTCCGCCCGGCGTCGGCAAGACCTCGATCGGAAAATCCATCGCCGAGACGCTGGGCCGCAAGTTTTACCGGTTTTCGGTCGGCGGCATGCGCGACGAGGCCGAGATCAAGGGTCACCGTCGCACCTACATCGGCGCCATGCCGGGCAAGTTCGTGCAGGCGCTGAAGGAAGTCGGCTCGGCCAACCCAGTCATCATGCTCGACGAAATCGACAAGATCGGCGCCAGCTTCCAGGGCGATCCCGCCTCGGCGCTGCTGGAAGTGCTCGACCCCGAGCAGAACGCCGATTTCCTCGACCATTACCTCGACGTGCGCTTCGATCTGTCCAAGGCGCTGTTCATCTGCACCGCAAACGATTTCTCCATTCCGACGGCGCTGTTGGACCGCATGGAAGTCATCCGCCTGTCGGGCTACATCACCGAAGAAAAGATCGCCATCGCCAGGCACCACCTGTGGCCGCGCGTGCTGACCCGCGCCGGACTGAAAAACGCCCAGCTCAAAATCACCGACGGCGCGCTGCGCCATGTGATCGAGGGTTATGCGCGCGAAGCCGGCGTGCGCAACCTGGAAAAACAGCTGGGACGGGTGGCCAGAAAGGCCGTGGTCAAGATTCTGGGGGGCGTGGCCACGCCGATCAGGGTTGGCATCAGGGAAGTCGAGACTTATCTCGACAAACCCGTGTTCAGCCGCGAAAAGCCCATGAGCGGCGTCGGCGTGGTCACCGGCCTGGCCTGGACCTCGATGGGCGGGGCGACGTTGCCGATTGAGGCGAGCCGCATCCATACGCTGAATCGCGGCTTCAAGCTCACCGGCAAGCTGGGCGAGGTGATGAAGGAATCGGCCGAAATCGCCTACAGCTATGTCGCCTCGCACCTGAAACCCTACGGCGCCGACTGCACCTTCTTCGACACCAGCTTCGTCCACCTGCACGTGCCCGAAGGCGCCACCCCCAAGGACGGCCCCAGCGCCGGCGTCACCATGGCAACCGCGCTGCTCTCCCTGGCCAGAAACGTCAAAATCAAGCGTCCGCTGGCGATGACCGGCGAACTCACGCTGACCGGCCAGGTGCTGCCGGTGGGCGGCATCCGCGAGAAAGTTATCGCCGCGCGCCGCATCGGCATTACCGAACTCATCCTGCCTGACGCCAACCGGCGCGACTTCGACAAGCTGCCCGAGCACATCCGCGCCGGGCTGACGGTGCATTTTGCGAAGCGGTATCAGGATGTGGCGGGGGTGGTGTTTGGGTGAGGATGATGGAGTTGAAGTGTTACGCGAACCGCCATCCGCATTTTTTAGGTTTGCGTAAACAGATGGAAAGGGAATAGCGTTCCAATTAATCAAACAATTACAGCGTGTAGTCTGATGAGCCTGCCGATTTAGGCGGTGCGGAGAATCGGGCGGCGCGCTGTCTATATTACGTTAAGCCCAGATAGCCATGCGCGACCGCCAGTGTTCCTGGCGAGCGCGTTCCGCACTCGAATCCGGACTGGATGTGGATCGGAAATTGATGAATTTACAGCGGCTTGCAAAAATGATATTGAGCGAAGCGTAGTGCAACGTTCGCTGCATAACTCAAGGACGTTGATGCGGACGACGTTCACAACGCTTCGCGCTGAATAACGAGTTTGCGGAAGCGGTTTTTTGCGATTGCCGGACACACAAACGAAGGGAGGGGGAGCGTGATCCAAACCAGTTCCGTGGATGCATGGCCATCTGCGCCTAACGCCGCGTTAGAGCGGACACCGCTCGCTTCGCTCACGGCTTACGCCCCTTCGGGGCGCCGCTCAACTTGTTCACGTTAGGTGACCTCATGGACGATGATTCGTACCTGAACGACATTCGCAACGGACTAAAGGAGTCTGTGGATTTCTTTGCATCTCAGGATAAATTTATTCGTGAAAGATGGGTTGTGGCTGAATTCCTCACCAATTTATCGATGCCATTTTCCGAGGCAGATATTGTTCGTGGAAACGACCCACCAGATGTAATCTTCCGTGATGCTCAATTCGAAGTGAAGGAAATCTTGGACAAAGGTCGAAAACGCCACGCCGAGTTCAAACAAGCACTTGTTCAGGCAAACGCGGTGACCGATCCAGCGGAGTTTCTTGAAGAATACTCGCCGAAAGATATTTCTATTCAAGAAGTGTATACACTGATCCATTCAGTAGCTACCGATCTTGCCACCCGAAAATATTCGCGCGATGTTCGAGAACAGATCGATCTTATTTGCTACGTAAATCTGGAAGATGTTATGGGCTTTATCGAAACACCATTCCCCGACGTTACACCGCTTGCATTACTCGGTTATCGTTCGGTGTCCTTTTTGGAAGGGCATCGCAGTTACGTTTTATGTGCAAATCCAAACGCACCTTCTTTTCTGCAAGTTCCGCCCGGAATCATTCATCGCGCTGCTCCATAAAGCTGGTCACCTAACCCTGTCAAGAGGGACGACGCAAAGCGCGCGGCCCTTTACTTTCACATTAGGCAATTGCTTTGAGCGGCGTGCTCAAGCCAGCCGGATGATCTGATTCAGGCGCTCGCACACGTCGGTAAACAGCGCATCGGGCAATGCGCCCAGCGGATGAGCCTTGGCTCCCCGCATGCGCCAGTCGAAGGACTTGGGCTGGTGACAGAGTACGTAGCTGGTCTTGCCGGCCTTGCCGCGGCCTTTGGTAAGCCCGACCGCCACCGCAAAAGGGTTGTCGGCGTTGTATTCCGCCGTGGTCATGGGCAGGCCGATCACCAGCGAGGTGCGGGCGTTGAAGATGCGCGGTGATAGCACCAGAAAGGGGTGGACGTCTTTCATTTCCCGCCCGGTTTGCGGGTTGCAGTCTATCCAGATGATCTGCTGACGGTCGGGCGCCCAGGCCTCGCGCCGGGCGGGTTTCGATGCGGCTACCACCGCTCGGCGCCGACGGGTTCGCTGACCATCGCTTCGCCGCCGTGCCGCTCGGGGTCGAATCGCGCCAGCCGCTGTTCCAGCGTAAGCGACGATTCGTCTGCCGGGTGAATCACAATATGCCCGTCTTCCACTGATACGCGCACCCGTTGATCGGCTCGCAAGTGTGCCGCGCGCGCTACCGCAGCGGGTAAACGCACGCCCAGGTTATTGCCCCACTGTTTGATATCCAGAAAAACTTCGGCCATCTCATGCCCCTTCGAAAGGAATGTTTAAACGGAGTCTAAACATTCCGGTGGGGCTATGTCAATCGATGAAGGCCGGCAGCGAGTTCGACCGCTGGGTTCCCACCAGAGTGATGTCGCGGGTAGTGTGAATCATCGCGACTTCATCTCAAGATTGTTGGAAACTCAGGGCATTGCGCGTTGTGCGGCAGCCTGGCCGCACCGGAATTAAACCATCCCGGCGGGGTCGGGTAAAATGCCGGCATGAACGCAGCCGAGCTTATAAACGCACCGCTCCTCGAAACGCCTCTCGCACCCGTCATCAAGGTGCGCGGCGAGCCGCTGACCGAGCTGCCGCAGGATCTCTACATTCCGCCTGATGCGCTCGAGATTTTTCTCGAAGCCTTTGAAGGCCCGCTCGACCTGTTGCTCTATCTGATCCGCCGCCAGAACCTCGACGTGCTGGATATTCCGATGGCGGCGCTGACCAGACAGTACATGGCCTATGTGGAAGCGGCGCGTGCGACGCGGCTGGAGCTGGCGGCGGAGTACCTGCTGATGGCGGCGATGCTGATCGACATCAAGTCGCGCATGTTGCTGCCGCGTTTGCAACAGAGCGAGGACGCCAACGCGGGCGACGACCCGCGTGCCGAGCTGGTGCGCCGGCTGCTGGAATACGAGCAGATGAAGCTTGCCGGCCAGCATCTGAACGAGCTGCCGCAGGCCGGGCGCGATTTCGATACGGTGAGCGTGTTTTTACCCGCAACGGCCAGGCATTTGCCGAGCCTGCACCCGGAGGAACTGGCCGCCGCCTGGCTGGCGATCCTGTCGCGCGCGAAGAACCGCACCCACCACCGCATCGGCCGCCAGGAACTGTCGATCCGCGAGCATATGAGCCGGATTCTGAAGCGGCTGACGCCGGGCGTATTCATGGAATTCAAGGACTTGTTTCCGGAATCGTCGACCGTGCATGAACTTGTGGTCACCTTCCTCGCGGTGCTGGAACTGACCAAGGAAACCCTGCTCGACGTGACGCAGGCCGAGCCGTTTGCCCCCATTTACGTAAAGCTCCATGAACTTACAACCGAATGACAATCCGGAAGACCTGAAGATCGTGCTGGAGGCCGCGTTGCTGGCGGCCATCGAACCGCTGTCGCTGGGCGAGCTCAAGCGCATGTTCGAACAGGGTGAGCTCAATCAAGGCCTGTCCAACGATGTGCTGCGCCGCGCGCTCGACGAATTGCGCGGCGCGTGGCACGGCCGCGGCGTGGAACTGGTGCAGGTGGCGGACGGCTGGCGTTTCCAGACCCGCGCCGAAATGCAGCCCTGGCTGTCGCGGCTGAAAAACGAAAAGCCGCCGCGCTACTCGCGTGCGGTGCTGGAAACGCTGGCCATCATTGCCTATCGCCAGCCGGTGACGCGCGGCGATATCGAGGATATTCGCGGGGTGTCGGTCAATCCTAACATCATCAAGACGCTGGAAGAACGCGGCTGGATCGAAGCTATCGGCCATCGCGACGTGCCCGGACGCCCGGCGCTATTCGGCACCAGCAACCATTTCCTTAGCGATCTGGGGCTGCGTACGCTGTCCGAGTTGCCGCCGCTGGAAGAGCTGGGCCAACTCGTTACCCCCGATGAAACTGCATTAATTCCTGAACTCCGGGCAGAATTGCTGGACAATGACGGTCCCCAGACGTTTGGCGCGGTGATCGAAGTTGTTTGCATCAACGCCGCACCCGATAATGGCGTTGCGTCTGATCCTGTCGTTACCGAGATTCATTGAATATGTCCCGCCCCGCATCCCCTATTCGTCGTTCGCCTTCCGCCCCGATGGGACGCGCGGCGAGCCGCCTGCAACAGGCTACCGCGCCCGAGGCGGCGAGCGAACGCCTGCAGAAAGCGCTGGCGTCGGCCGGGGTCGGCTCGCGGCGCGAGATGGAAGAATGGATTGCCCAGGGTCGGGTGCAGGTCAACGGCGAAACCGCCACGATCGGCAGCAAGGTCGGTCCGCGCGACGTGGTCAAGGTCAGCGGCCGTCGCGTGTATTTGCGGTTTGACGAAAAGCGCACGCGCATCCTGATTTATCACAAGTCTGAAGGCGAAATCGTCACCCGCGACGATCCCAAGGGCCGCCCCACGGTGTTCGACGCGCTGCCAAAACTGCGCGGCGCCAAATGGATCGCCATCGGCCGGCTGGATTTCAATACCGACGGCCTGATGATTTTTACCACTTCGGGCGAACTCGCGAATAATCTGATGCACCCGCGCTTTGAAGTCGAGCGTGAATATGCGGTGCGCGTATTGGGCGAATTGTCCGAGGACATGATTGCGCAATTGCTGGCCGGAGTGGAACTCGAAGATGGACCGGCGCAGTTGCAAAGCTGCTTCGCCGGAGGCGGCGAGGGCGTGAACCGCTGGTATCGCGTGATCATCAAGGAAGGCCGCAAGCGTGAAGTGCGCCGCTTGTTCGAGCATTTCAACCTGACGGTATCGCGCCTGACGCGCATCCGGTTTGGCCCGATTGCATTGCCGCCGCAACTGCGCCGCGGCCAGAAAATGGAGCTTGAAGACGATCTGGTCGCACGCGTACTGGCGTGGGCGGACATGGCGCCGAGTCCGCGCCGGAAAATGCGCGGCGTACCGGATAAACACACGCGCAAACCGCGGATGCGTTAATGCATTAAGCTTGATTTAACAACGGCGGTTTGGCTTGCTATTGCGCAAGCCAAACCGCCGTTTTGGGTTGGAGCGGGCGAATTTTCCGCCCAATGCACTTACTTTTCAGTCATTTTTTTAATCACGCTTGCAGCCCATTCGCGGCCACCGAGGCCGAATGCCAGCGCAAGAGCCAGGCCGACCGCACCGAAGCCGATCTGGAAGGCTGCGGTCAGCAGGTTGGTGCCAATTGCCAGCTGTTCCAGCGCGACGAATACCACGAAGATGATCACCGCATATTCAGCCAGTGTGCTGATGGTGAGCGCGCCCTGCACGCCGATGTTGTTGAGGTAGGCGAATGCCATGCGGTTGATGAAACGCGCCACCAGGATGCCGAATACCAGCACCAGAATGGCGACAATGATATTGGGAATATAGAGCACCACCTTGTTGAAGAGATCCGCCACCATGTGCAGGCCGAGGCTGTTGGCAACCGTGACGATCACGATGAAGATGATGACCCAATAGGCCAATTTGGCGAGGATGCGCGACAGCGACACATCCAGATGGCCCTGCTTGAGAAAGGCTTCGATGCCGGTTTTTTCGGCCAGGCTGTCAAAATGCAGCACATCGAGCAGTTTCATGACGCCGGTTCGGACCAGATTGGCGAACAGCCAGCCGATAAACAGCAGGACCATGGCCGCAAGCAGTTGCGGCACGAATCCCGCCAGTTGCGTCCAGAAGGAAGAAATAGAGGCGACGAACACATCCAGTTGCTGTTGCATGGTTTATTCCTATGGAAGTTGAGTTCGGGGCGACCTGATTTTTAGAAGTATGGTCGTACGCCGTCTATTATAAGCGCATCATTTTTCAGTTTTCCCCTTCCTCATGGTTAAACCGCTGAAACTCGCCCTGTCCAGTGCCCATGCCCATGATGAACTGTATCTGTGCCCTCGGCTTCATGCTGCGGGGCACACGGTATGCGCGATGGGTACGCTGTCCGCGCCCATCGATCTGAAGGCGCTTCAGGGAGTCGATGCGCTCGTGAGTTTCGTCGACGACAGGCTCGACGCGGCGATGCTGGAGAATCTGTCGATACTGGGCGTGCGTCTCGTTGTGCAGCGCGCGGCGGGGGTGGACAACATTGATCTCGATGCCGCGCGCAGATCAGGGCTCTGCGTGGCGCATGTTCCTGCGTACAGTCCCGAATCGGTTGCCGAACACGCAGCGACCTTATTGCTGGCGATTGCGCGGAATCTGCCGCAGGCGCTGCAGCAGATTCACCGCAATGATTTCAGGCTCGACGGCTTGCTGGGCTTCAGCTTGCATGGCAAGACGGTGGGCATCGTGGGCATGGGCCGCATCGGTCAGGCGTTTGCCCGCATCATGCGCGGGTTCGGCTGCCGGGTGATCGCGCATTCACGCAGCCCGTTCCGGATAGAGGGGGTGGAGGCCGTGCCGTTCGATGCGCTGTGGCGCGAAGCGGATGTGGTATCGCTGCATTGCCCGTTGACCCCCGCGACCCGGCATCTGGTTGACGCGGCGCGCCTGCGGACGGCGAAACCGGGCCTGGTGCTCATCAATACGGCGCGCGGCGGCGTGGTGGATACCGCTGCCGTGCTGGATGCGCTGGAGACGAATCGGTTGAGTGCGTATGGAGCGGATGTGTACGAACATGAATCCGATGTTTTTTTTCGGGACTGCTCGACCCGCGGCTACGACGATCCGCTCTTGCACCGGCTGCTTGCGCAGCCGCGTGCGCTTATCACGCCGCATCAGGCATTTTTTACCCACGAGGCATTGCGCGAAATTGCGGCCAGCGTGGCAGCAAGCGTGGATGCCTTTGCGCACGGCGTTCGCACGGCGGATTTTTTGCTTGCGTAAAAGGATTGAACACGGCTTCGCGATGCAGCCTCAATCCGGATTTCCGGGTACGGCGGGTGTGTCCTCGGAAAGCCGCGCGAGCGCGGCGCCATTCTGGCTGGCGTCGGCGTTGCCCCCTATACTCGCCTGTCGTCGATTCCAGACCGGGCTTCCTGTTGCCAAACCTGACTAAGCAGCCCCTTTTTCCGGGAGAAAAAATCACGTGATGCGCCGTACTGTATTGCAGGCAGGGCTGTTATGGCTGATATCGTTCACGCTGGCGTGGTCTGCGCAGGACCGCATCCCGGTCCGGGTCGGGGTGTTCGAGAATTCGCCGATCGTTTCAGCAACCCCGGGCACTCCTCCCGAAGGGATCGCGATCGACGTGATCCGCTGGGTGGCCGAACAGGAAGGCTGGCAGGTCACCTACGTTCCCGATTCCTTTGACAATCTCCTGGTGCGCCTGGACCGGGGCGATATCGATCTGCTCACAGGCATCGCCTATAGCGACGAACGCGCACAACGTTTCCAGCTCAGCAGCCAGAGCCTGATCGGCAACTGGGGGATGGTGTTCCGTCATGCAGAGGCCCGCATCGATTCGTTGCCCGATATCAAGGGCAAGCGGGTCGCGCTGATGCGCGGCAGCACCCACAGCCAGGCCCTGATCGAGCTGGCGGCGCGGTTCGACGCGCCGTTCACCCCGGTCTACGTCGACACCTACCCTCAGGTGCTGCAGGCGATCGTCGAGCGCCGGGCCGATGCGGGCGTGGTGAACCGGGTGTTTGCCGCGTTGCATGCGCATGAACCGGACCTGGTTGTGACCGGCATCGTGTTCAATCCCATCTTTGTCCACTATGCGGCGCCGAAGCAGGCCAGGCCGGCGCTGCTGGCGGCGCTCGACCGCCACCTGGCCGCGCTCAAGGCGGACACCCGGTCGGCCTACTACGATTCCTTGCGACACTGGCTCGAAGCAGGTTCTGCCGACCGCACGCCCCGCTGGCTGCCGTGGGCCGCGGCCGCGGCCGGCAGCCTGCTCGTCCTGGCGCTGGCGGTCGCGGGCTTTCTGCGTCATCAGGTGCAGCGGCAGACCGGCGAACTGCAGCGGCGCGCCGGTCTGTTGCAGTCCGAAATCGAGCAGCGCGAGCAGGTCGAGGCACATCTGAATCAGATTGCCTATTTCGACGCGCTGACCCGCCTGCCGAATCGCGAGGGGTTCCGCATCGCGCTGAACGAGACGCTGGCGGATATGCAGGGCAGCGATGAACGCCTGGCCTTGCTGTTCATCGATGTCGACCGGCTGAAAAACGTCAACGACGGGCTCGGGCACGGCGCCGGCGATCTGATGCTGCAGCAGATCGCCGTGCGCCTGCAATCGGTATTGCGCGCGCACGATCATCTGAGCCGCTTCGGCGGCGACGAGTTCGTGGTAATCGTGTCCGAGATCGGCGAATCGCTGGATGCCGAACTGGTCGCAACCCGCCTGCTGCAAAGTCTGGCCGCGCCGATCGATATCGGTTCCACCCAGGTCTACAGCAGCGCCAGCATTGGCATTGCGCTGTATCCGGACGATGCGGATTCGGTGGAGACGTTGATCAAGCATGCCGATACCGCCATGTATCAGGCCAAAGGACAGGGCGGCAACCGTTTCCGTTCCTACCACGCGCAGCAGACCGCGCGGGTGGTCGAAAGGCTGACGCTCGACACCCGCCTGCGCCAGGCGCTGGAGCGTGGCGAACTGCTGTTGCATTACCAGCCGATTGTGGCGCTGGACAGCCGGCGCATGGTGGGCGTCGAGGCTTTACTGCGTTGGGACGATCCGGAGCGCGGCCTGGTGATGCCGGGCGCGTTCATCTCCGCCGCCGAAGACAGCGGTCTGATCGTCGCGCTTGGCGAATGGGTGCTGGAAGCCGGCTGCGCCCAGTTGCGCGACTGGCAGAAGCAGAGCAAGACCAACCAGCTGACGCTGGCGGTGAACGTGTCGACCCGGCAGTTCGAAGGACGACGCCTGGTGAAATCGGTCGAGCAGGCGCTGTCGCGCACCGGTCTTGCGCCGGAATGCCTCGAACTCGAGATTACCGAGAACGTGATGCTGATCATGAACGACGAGGTGCGCGACAGCCTCGATAGCTTGCGCGGCATGGGCGTGCGGCTGTCGCTCGACGATTTCGGCACCGGCTATTCCAGCTTGAGTTACCTCAAACAGCTGCCGTTTCATTCGCTCAAGATCGATCAGTCGTTTGTCAGCAAAATCCCGGGGCAGGCGGGCGACACCCAGATCGTCACGACGATACTGGCGCTGGCAAAAGGGTTTGAGCTGGAGGTCATTGCGGAAGGAATCGAAACCCAGGCGCAGTATGATTTCTTGCTCGAGCATGGCTGCCAGTATGGCCAGGGCTATCTGATGAGCCGGCCGCAGCCGGCGGACGCGCTGGCTGCCATGCTGGGCCGGCAGGCCATCGGCCCAAGCGGTCAGGCCATCGCCGGTGCCGGGTTTACGATAAATCCGTGAGGTCTTCGCGCCGCAGCAGGAACACGAAATGGTCGCCGCTTTCGGTATCCAGCCAGGTGAAGGGCAGGGTGGGGCAGGCCGCTTCGAGCGCATCGCGGTTGTGCCCGATCTCCACCACCAGCAGCCCGCCGGGGTTGAGATGGGATGCGGCCTGGGCCAGGATCTGCCGGGTCGCGTCCAGGCCATCCTTGCCGGAACCCAGCGCCAGTGCCGGTTCCGCCTGATATTCCGGCGGCAGTGCGGCGACCGATTCGGCGTTCACATAGGGCGGGTTGCTGAGAATGACGTCATACGTGCGGCCTTGCAGCGCCGTAAACAAATCTGATTCAATGCGCTCGATTCGCCCCTGCAAGTTGTATTCGGCTACGTTGCGGTCAGCCACATCCAGCGCATCCCTGGAGAGATCGACTGCATCGACACGCGCGTTGGGAAAAGCCCCGGCAGCCAGAATGGCCAGACAGCCCGAGCCGGTGCACAGGTCGAGCGTGTGGAGCACTTTATCCGGGTTTTCAATCCACGGCGTTAATTGATCGCCCAGTAATTCGGCAATGAATGAGCGCGGCACAATCACACGTTCGTCGACGTAGAAGCGGTGTCCGCCCAGCCAGGCTTCGTGGGTGAGATAGGCCGCAGGCAGGCGTTCTTTTACCCGTCGCTCGATCACCGCCTGCACCTGCTCCGACTCGCCGTGGGTGAGGCTGGCATCGAGAAAGGGGTCGAGCCGGTCAAGCGGTAAATGCAGGGTATGCAGGATCAGATAGGCGGCTTCGTCAAAGGCGTTGTCCGAACCATGGCCGAAACACAGCCTGGCTTCGTTAAAGCGCGACACGGCAAAGCGCAGCCAGTCGCGTACGGTGATGAGGGATTCGGTGTCGTCGAAATGATTCATGGCATCAAGCTCAATCAGGCCAGCAGTTTTTCCAGGGTCTTTTGATAAATCATCGCCAGCGGCTCGATGTTTTCCACCGCCACGTGCTCGTTCAGCTTGTGGATGCTCATGTTGAGGGGGCCGAACTCGACCACTTCGCGACTGATGTCGGCAATAAAGCGACCGTCCGAGGTGCCGCCCGTGGTGGACAATTCGGGGGTGATGCCGGTGACTTCGTGGATCGCTTCGCTCAGCCGTTCGCACAGCGGGCCGCGCGGGGTCAGAAAAGGCTTGCCCGACAAGGTCCAGTCGATTTCAAAGTCGAGGCCATGGCTTTCCAGGATTTCCTGCACCGCATCCATCAGGCCCTCGGCGGTGCTGGCGGTGGAAAAGCGGAAATTGAACGTAATTTCGAGCACACCGGGGATGACGTTGGTCGCACCGGTGCCGGAATGGATATTGGAGATCTGCCAGGTTGTGGGTGGAAAGTAATTATTGCCTTCATCCCACATGGTGTCGGCGAGTTCGGCAATCGCGGGGGCCGCCAGGTGGATCGGGTTCCTGGCCATATGCGGATAGGCGATATGCCCCTGCACGCCTTTGACGCGCAGCGTGCCGGACAGCGAACCGCGCCGGCCGTTCTTGATGGTGTCGCCGAATTCGGCGGCGCTGGTGGGTTCGCCGACGATGCAATAGTCGAGCAGTTCACCGCGCGCCTTCAGCATTTCGACCACGCGTACGGTGCCATCCGTTGCGGGGCCTTCTTCGTCCGAGGTGATCAGAAAAGCAATGGAGCCTGCGTGATCCGGATGGGCGGCGATAAAACGCTCGGTGGCTGTGACAAACGCGGCATCCGAGGTTTTCATGTCTGCCGCACCGCGTGCGTACAGCTTGCCCTCGCGCACCGTCGGTTCAAACGGGTCGGACAGCCATAGCTCCAGCGGTCCGGTCGGCACCACGTCGGTATGGCCGGCGAAACACACGACGGGTGCGGTCGTGCCCTTGCGCGCCCATAAATTGTCGACGCCATTGTGGCAAATCCGCTCGATATGAAAGCCGAGCTTTTGCAGGCGCGCGGCGATGAGATCGTGGCAGCCGGCGTCGTCGGGCGTCAGCGAGCGTCGTTTGAGCAGTTCAACCGCAAGCTCGAAAGTTTCATTGGCCATGCGGGTTACGCTCCAAATAGGGCTCGATACTGGTCTTCGGAAAATCCGATGTGATACGCATCCTCCACTTCCAGCACAGGACGTTTAATCACGCTGGGCTGGTCCCGCATCAACTGGATGGCACTGCTGCTGTCGGTCACAGCCGCTTTCTCCGCATCGCTCAGTTTGCGCCAGGTGGTGCCGCGCGTGTTGACCAGGGCCTGCCAGCCGGTTTGCGCAACAACCTGGCTGAGCCACGCCGCATCAACGCCCTGTTTTTTGAAGTCGTGAAACGTGGCCTCAAGCGTATGTTCGGCGAGCCAGGCGCGGGCTTTTTTAACGGTGGTGCAGTTGGGGATGCCAAACAGCTTCAAATGATCGTGGCGTTTCATGCTAATCGGGCGTGATGCGCCGGAATTCGCACGCATCAACGTAAAATCGGGAAATATAAACCGCGATTCTACCCGACCTGATGCATCCTGACGTTCATTCCCACGCCGCCCCGCCCCCCCTCGGCGAACCCAGTCTGCGTTCAATCGGCAGTCTGTTCCCTTATTTATGGGAGTTCCGCGGCCGCGTGCTGCTGGCGATGGCGCTGCTGATCGGCGCCAAGCTGGCCTCGGTGGCGGTGCCGCTGGTGCTGAAAGAAATCATCGACGCGCTCGACCAGCCGCGCCCGGAGCTGGTGCTGCCGCTGGCCTTCATCATGGGCTACGGCCTGTTGCGCTTTGCCAGCACCACTTTTTCCGACCTGCGCGACGTTATCTTCGCCAAGGTGACGCAGCGTGCGATGCGCCGCATCAGCATGGCGGTGTTCAGGCATTTGCACGCGCTGTCGCTGCGCTTCCACCTGGAGCGCCAGACCGGCGGCATCACGCGGGATATCGAACGCGGCGCCCGGGCGGTGTCGAGCCTGGTCGGTTACCTGCTGTTCCGGATTACCCCCACGGTGCTGGAAATCTTGATGGTGGCGGGCATTTTGTTCGTCAAGCTCGACTGGGTGTTTGGCGTGATTACGCTGATCACGCTGGCGGCCTATCTCGGCTTCACCATCACCATCACCGAATGGCGCACCCAGTTCGTGCGGCGCGCCAACACGCTGGATTCCGAAGCCTATGGCCGCGCCATCGACAGTCTGCTGAACTACGAGACGGTTAAATACTTCGGCAACGAAAAATACGAAGCCAGGCGTTACGACGCCAGCCTGATCGAATGGGAAGAGATGGCGCTGAAATCGCAGCGCTCGCTGGGGCTGCTGAACGCGGCGCAAGCCGGCGTCATCGCCATCGGCGTTACGTTGATGGTGCTGCGCGCCGCCAATGGCGTGGTCGCAGGCACGCTGACCCTGGGCGATCTGGTGATGGTGAATGCCTTCCTGCTGCAGATGTTCCAGCCGCTGAGTTTTCTCGGCGTGATGTATCGCCAGATCAAGGAGTCGATTACCGATGTCGAGCGCATGTTCGCGTTGCTGAAGCGGCCGCGCGAAATCGAGGATGCGCCCGATGCGCGTGCGCTCGACGTGGCGGCCGGCGCAGTGAAATTCGACCACGTGGACTTTGCCTACAATGCCGACCGCCCGATCCTGCACGACGTCAGCTTCACCATTCCCGCCGGCAAGACGGTGGCGGCGGTGGGCGCCAGCGGCGCCGGCAAGTCGACGCTGGCGCGCTTGCTGTTCCGCTTCTACGATGCCGGCGCGGGCAGCGTCAGCATCGACGGCCAGGACATCCGCCAGGTCACGCAGGACAGCCTGCGCGCCGCCATCGGCGTGGTGCCGCAGGACACCGTGCTGTTCAACGACAGCATCTATTACAACATTGCGTATGGCCGCCCCGAGGCCACGCGCGACGAAGTGATCGAAGCCGCGCGCGCCGCCCACATCCTGCATTTCATCGAAATCCTGCCGCAGGGCTGGGACACGGTTGTCGGGGAGCGCGGGCTCAAGCTGTCGGGCGGCGAAAAGCAGCGCGTGGCGATTGCACGCACCCTGTTGAAAAATCCGGCCATCCTGATTCTGGACGAGGCCACCTCCGCGCTCGACACCAAAACCGAAAAAGCGATCCAGGCCGAGCTGCTGGAAATCGCCCGCAGCCGCACCAGCCTCATCATTGCGCACCGCTTGTCCACCGTGGTCGAGGCCGACGAAATCCTGGTGATGGAAGGCGGGCGCATCGTCGAGCGCGGGCGGCATCCCGACCTGCTGGCGAGAAATGGCGTGTATGCCCACATGTGGGCGCTGCAACAGCAGGCCGAGGAGGGCGCCGGTCAATGAAAACCTTGCTGCGACCCGGCGTCGCGCGCCGCGAAGTCTGGGCCTGGGCGATGTTCGACTTCGCCAATTCGGGCTATACAACGGTGGTCGTCACCGCCGTGTTCAGCGCGTATTTCGTTTCGGTGGTGGCCGGCAACGCACCGTGGGCGACGTTTGCCTGGACGCTGGCGCTGT
>NCIF01000039.1 GCA_002256785.1 Hydrogenophilales bacterium 17-61-9 | reverse complement strand
GTTCGCTGGCCAGGCTGACCCGGCATATCGCGGCGAACAAGACAAAATGAGTTTCACCCTGGCACGCACGGTCCGTTGGGGCGTCATTGCTGCCGGGGCCATCGCGTATCCCGTGCTGGCGCACTACAGCACATCGCCTGTTGCTGTCGCCACAACGCCCTGGCTGGGGGTCGGCACATCGTTGGCGCCTGCGCTGGCCATCCTGCTCTGGCTGACCTGGCATTCGTCCAGAAAGCCCGCCATGCTTTTGCTGTGCGCGGCCGTCGGCATGCTGCTGTGGGGATTCTGGGGCGCGCTGGAACGCAATTTCAGCTGGGCCTATTTCATCCAGCACGCCGGCACCAATCTGATGCTGGCCGCGGTGTTCGGCGTGACGCTGGCGCGCGGGCGGCAAGCCTTGTGCTCCCGTTTTGCCGAAGCCGTGCACGGCAGTCTGGCGCCCGAGGTGGTGCGTTACACACGTCAACTCACTTTGGCGTGGACGCTGTTTTTTATCGCGGTCAGCGGGGTTTCCGGCCTGCTGTTTTTTCTGGCTCCGATCGAAACCTGGTCGGTGTTTGCCAACTTCCTGACCTTTCCGCTGGTTCTGCTGATGTTTGCCGTCGAATTCGGGGTTCGCCTGCGCAAGCTGCCGCATCTGGAAAAACACAGCATTCTGGACGGCATGCTGGCCTTCTGGAAAACGCCGCCCGCGCGTTCGGACGCTTCGCCCTCTGGCCGCTAGCCGGGTTTCGTGTTGCCCATGCCAACCCTGCCGCTCATTGCCCACCGCTCGCTCGACGCCATCGTGGCGTGGCGCAATCGCACGCCCGTCAGCGCGAGGCAATTTCTTGCCGAGGTGAATCAGGTCGCCGGTCAGCTGCCGCAAGGCCGGCACGTGCTCAACCTGTGCAGCGACCGCTACCGATTCGCGGTTGCGCTGGCGGCCTGCATCGTCAGCGGCCGGGTCAGCCTGCTGCCCTCCACCCGCACCCCGGAAACGGTTCGGCAGATGCAGCGCGTCAGTCCGCAGGTGTTCTGCATCACCGATCAGGAAAACGGCGGCGCGGATCTGCCCACCTTTCGCTATCCCGAATCGACGCCGCCGCCCGCAGCCGGTCAAACGGTTCCCGAAATCGATTGCGACCAGGTGATTGCCGAGGTGTTCACCTCCGGCTCGACCGGCCTGCCGGTGCCGCACGCCAAGCGCTGGGGCAGTCTGGTGCGCAACGCGCGGGCCGAGGCTGAACGGCTGGGCGTTCACGCTGCCCATGCCATACTCGGCACGGTGCCGCCGCAGCACATGTACGGTCTGGAATCGACCGTTCTGATGCCCTGGCACAGCGGCGCCGCGCTGCATGCCGGCCACCCGTTTTACCCGGCGGATATCTGCGCCCAGCTGGCCGAACTGCCGCATCCCCGAATGCTGGTGACCACGCCCTTCCATCTGCGCGCCCTGCTCGCGGAGCAAACGGCACTGCCGGCGGTTGAGCAACTGCTCTCAGCCACCGCGCCGCTGTCGCAAGACCTGGCGCTGAAGGCCGAGGCGCGTTTTGGCGCGCCGCTGCACGAAATTTACGGCTGCACCGAGGCCGGACAGATTGCCTCGCGCCGCACCGCCACCGACCTCGAATGGCACACCCTGCCGAATGTGGTGCTGGGCCGCGACGCAGAACATTTATGGGCCGAAGGCGGGCACATCGATGCTCCCACCCCGCTAAGCGATGTGATCGAACCCCTCGGCGGCGGTCCGAAGTGGACGCATTTTCTGCTGCACGGCCGCCATGCCGACCTCGTCAACATCGCCGGCAAGCGCACCTCGCTGGCCTATCTCAACCATCAGTTGAATGCGATTCCCGGCGTCCTCGATGGAATCTTCCTGCAACCCGAAGCCGCCCACGCAGCAAGCGTCGGCCGGCTCACCGCGCTGGTGGTCGCCCCCGGTCTCACCCCGGCCGCGCTGACCCGGGCGCTGCGCGAGCGCATCGATCCGATTTTCTTGCCGCGTCCGTTATTGTTTGTCGACACCCTGCCGCGCAACGCCACCGGCAAGCTGCCCGACCAGATGGCGCGCACGCTGCTGGCCAGCCTGCAGGCGCAGCCCGCGAACCGGGTGCCGTCGTGAGCGAATCGGTGCTGCCTTTGCCCATTGCGGCCGACCATCCGGCCTACGCCGGACACTTTCCGGGGCAACCCATTCTTCCCGGCGTGGTGCTGCTCGACGCCGCGCTGCATGCGCTGGCCGGCGTGTCGGGCAACCCGGCTGCAAGCGGGCAGATCAAGTCGGCCAAGTTCCTCAGCCCGGTGTTGCCCGGCGAACCGCTGACGCTGCATTACACCGCGTCGTCCGCAGGCGGCTTCCGTTTCGATATCCGCAGCGGCGCGCGCACGGTGGCGAACGGCGCCGTCGCCTTCGCGCAGGCCACGCCAGCATGAACGTATCGGAACCGCAGACCGCCGACCCGGGCGCGCAGCAGGCCTGGACCCAGCGCCCGGAGCGCAGCAACCGGACCATGCTGCGGTTCATCAGCTGGATTTCCTTGCGCCTGGGGCGCGCCCCGGCCCGCTTCATTCTGGCCGGGATCAGCCTGTATTTCCTGACGTTCTCGCCGGCCGCCAAAGCGGCTTCGCGCACTTATCTGCGCCGGGTGCTGGGGCGCGAACCCGGTCTCGCCGATCTGTTTCGGCACTTTCACAGCTTTGCTTCCACCGTCCACGACCGGATTTTTCTGCTGAATGGGCGCTTCGATCTGTTCGAAATCGAGGTGCACGGCAAGGCCGTCATCGACGAGGTGCTGGCAACCGGGCGCGGCGCGTTTCTGATGGGCGCGCACATGGGCAGCTTCGAGGTGGTGCGCGCCATCGGCCGCAATCAACCCGGCCTCAAGGTGGCCATGGTCATGTACGAGGCCAACGCGCGCAAGCTCAACGCCGCGCTGGCTGCCATCAACCCGGCGGCGATGCAGGAGATCATTCCGCTGGGGCAGATCGACTCGATGATGCGGGTTCAAGCCAGCCTTGATGACGGCGTGGCGCTCGGCATGCTCGGCGACCGCACCTTGAGCGGCGACCCCACGCTGCGCCTCCCCTTTCTGGGCGCGGACGCCGGATTTCCGCTGGGGCCGATGCGGCTGGCCGCCATGTTGAAGCGGCCGGTGCTGTTCATGAGCGGCCTCTATCTGGGCGGCAATCGCTACGCCATTCATTTCGAGCGGCTGGCCGATTTCAGTACGCTCGAACGCAGCGCGCGCGATGCTGCGATACGAACGGCCATCGAAGCCTACGCCGCCGGGCTGGAGCGCCATTGCCGCGCCGCGCCCTACAACTGGTTCAACTTTTTCGATTTTTGGCGTCCCAAGGATACCGCCTAAGTCATGACTCGATTCCGTTACTTCCGCCTCGTTGCGCTTGCCGGGCTGGCGCTGATGCTCAGCCCGGCCGTGCAGGCCGCGCCGCTGGGCATTGCCCAGCTGATGGCCAGTCTGGCGAAGAATCCGCAGGGCGCGGCCAGCTTCACCGAGACAAAAACCATTTCCATCCTCGAGCAGCCGGTCGAATCGTCAGGCGAACTGCTGTTCGTCGCGCCGGCGCGCCTGGAAAAGCGCACCCTGAAACCGCGGCCCGAGACCATGGTGCTCGACGGCGACACTCTCACGCTCGAACGCGGCCGCCGCAAACACGTGCTGCAGCTCAGGGACTACCCGGAAGTGGCCGGCATGATCGAGAGCATACGCGCCACCCTGGCCGGCGACCGCAAGGCGCTTGAGCGGGTCTACCATCTGGCCCTCAATGGCGACACTGAACGCTGGACGCTGGTGCTCACGCCCCTCGATGCCAAGGTCGGCAAGGTCATCGCACGTATCCGGATGGCGGGCGCCCGGGATGCTGTTCGCAGCGTCGACATTCTGCAGGCGGATGGCGACAGTTCCTTGATGACCATCAATCCGCAATGACCCAAGCGCGCCGCCGTGGCATCACGGCCATCGTGCTGTGGCTGATATTTTTGCTGGCCTGTATCGGCATCGTCAGCCGCACCCACTTCACCACCGACCTGTCGGCCTTTCTGCCGCGCTCGCCTACGCCCGAGCAGCAGTTGCTGATGGATCAACTGCGCGACGGCCTGGCCTCGCGCCTGATTCTGGTGGGCATCGAAGGCGCCGACGCGCCGACCCGCGCCCGGCTTTCAAAGCAAATCGCCCAGCGACTGCGCGCCGACCCGGCGTTTGCCAGCGTCAACAATGGCGAGCCCGTCAACGCCGAGCGCGACCGCGCTTTTCTGTTCGACCATCGTTACCTGTTAAGCCCGGCCGTGACGCCCGAACGCTTTGGCGCAGACGGCCTGCATGCCGCTTTGGGCGACAGCATCGACCTCCTGGCCTCGCCTGCCGGCTTGCTGGTCAAGTCCATGCTGCCGCGCGACCCGACCGGCGAAATGGTGCAGTTGCTCGAACAGCTCGACAGCGGCGCCCAGCCGAATCTGCTGGACGGCGCATGGGCGTCGCGCGATGGCACGCGCGCCCTGATGCTGATGCAGACGCGTGCCGCGGGCAGCGACACCGATGCCCAGCAACGTGCCATGACCGCGATTCAGCAGGCGTTCGACCAGGCAGCCGGCGCGACCGCTTCCGCCCGGCTGGTGATGACCGGCCCCGGCGTGTTTTCGGTGACGTCGCGCGACACCATCAAAAGCCAGGTCACCTCTCTGTCCATCATCAGCCTTGCCCTCATCGCCACGCTGCTGTTGCTGGTTTACCGCTCCGTCAGCGCCCTGGCATTGGGCTTGCTGCCCGTAATCAGCGGCGCGCTGGCGGGCATTGCGGCGGTCAGCCTGGGCTTTGGCGAGGTGCACGGCATCACGCTGGGATTCGGCACCGCGCTGATCGGCGAGGCGGTGGATTATTCGATCTACCTGTTCGTGCAATCGGAACAGAGCCGCGCCGACCGGCAGAACTGGATCAAGCGCTTCTGGCCCACCATCCGTCTCGGTGTGCTGACGTCGATCGCCGGCTTTGCTTCGCTGCTGCTGTCGGGCTTTCCCGGTCTGGCGCAACTCGGTCTGTATGCCATTGCCGGGCTGATCACGGCCGCAGCGGTGACGCGTTTTGTCCTGCCTTCGCTGCTGCCGTCCAGCTTCCGGATTCATGACGTATCGGCGATCGGTCTCGCCCTGTCCCGGTGGGCGAAGCGCGCGGCAGCGCTGCGCTGGCCTGCCGCGATCGTGCTGGCGGCAGCCTGCGCCATCGTGGTCGCCCATCGCGACAGCTTGTGGAACGACAAAATCGCATCGCTCAGTCCGGTATCGCAAGCCGATGTGGAACGCGATACGCAATTGCGCGCCGACATGGGCGCGCCGGATGTGCGCTACCTGGTCGTCGTCTCCGGAATCAATCAGGAATCCGTGTTGCGTGCGTCCGAGCGGGTGTCGACGCGGCTGCAAACGCTGGTCGAACAAGGCGAACTGGCCGGCTTTGAGAGCCCGAGCCGTTATCTGCCCAGCACCGCCACGCAGCGCGCCCGCCAGGCCAGCCTGCCCGATCGCGCGGAACTGGAAACGCGGATGGCGCAAGCCGTTCAGGGCTTGCCGGTGCGCGCGCAACTGTTTGCGCCGTTTCTGGACGATGCCGCCGCCGCGCAAAAGCAGGCTTTGCTGAACGCTGCCGACCTGCAACAGACCTCGATGGCGATGGCGGTCGATGCTTTGCTGATTCGGCAACAGGGGCAATGGCGCGCCTTGTTGCCGCTGACCGCGCCCGCGGGGGCCGACATCAACGCCGAACGTGTTCGCGCGGCATTGCGCACCCTGCCCGATGCGTTGTTCGTGGACATGAAAACCGAGTCGGATCGCCTGTATTCCGGCTACCTGAATGAAGCCATTGCGCTGTCGCTCGGCGGGCTGGCGGCCATTGTCGGCTTGCTGCTCGCGGTGTTTCGCTCGCCCCTGCGCGTGCTGCGCATCATCGCGCCGCTGGCCGCCGCGGTCATCACCGTTGCCGCGGGATTAAGCCTGTTGGGCCAGCAAATGATTATTCTGCATCTGGTGGGCTTGTTGCTGGTGGTCGCAGTGGGCTCCAATTACGCCCTGTTTTTCGACCGGCCCGATCCGCGCACGCCCATCCTGCCGCGCACGCTGGCCTCGATGCTGTTTGCCAATCTCACCACCGTCGCCGGGTTTGGCCTGCTTGCGTTTTCCAACGTATCCCTCCTGCAGGCGCTGGGCGTGACCGTCGCACCGGGCGTCATTCTGGCGTTGATGTATGCGGCGATTTTTGCCCGGCGATCCGATGCCTGCCCATCCAATGCCTGATTCAGCCTGGCGCCCCACCCGATTGATCCGCGCGACCTTTG
The DNA here is from genome assembly GCA_002256785.1 of Hydrogenophilales bacterium 17-61-9. GTDB lineage: Bacteria > Pseudomonadota > Gammaproteobacteria > Burkholderiales > Thiobacillaceae > Thiobacillus. Next base: position 9,098 of record NCIF01000039.1, on the reverse strand, counting down.
CGCTGCATGGGCTGGCGTTGCTGGCCGCGGTCGCCGCACCCGCGCAATGGCGCTGGGCCTTGGGCGCCGTGGTCGTCAATCACCTGTTGCTGACCGCTGCCGGCCTGTGGCCGCGCAGCACCTGGCTGGGACCGAACTGGACGCGGCTGCCCGCCGCCGCCGCCGCGCGACATGAAATCGCGCTGACCATCGACGATGGCCCCGACCCCCTGGTGACGCCGCAGGTGCTGGATATTCTGGATCGCCATGCGGCACGCGCCACTTTTTTCTGCGTGGGCGAACAAGCGGCACGCTATCCGGACCTGTGCCGGGAAATCGTCCGCCGCGGCCATGCCGTGGAAAATCATAGCCAGCACCACCGCCACACTTTTTCCCTGCTGGGTCCGCGCGGCTTCAAGCGCGAACTGGAAGCCGCGCAACACACCCTCAGCCAGATCACCGGTCAGCGTCCCGGTTTTTTTCGCGCCCCGGCCGGCTTGCGCAATCCGTTTCTCGACCCCGTGCTGGCGCGGCTCGGCCTGACGCTCGCCAGCTGGTCGGCGCGCGGGTTCGACACCCGGATCGGCGACCCCGAGCGGGTCAGGAAGTCCCTGTTACGCAAACTGCGGGCGGGCGCTATTTTGCTGCTGCATGACGGCCATGCCGCGCGGTCGCCCCGGGGAGTGCCGGTGATACTCGACGTGCTGCCAGACGTGCTGAAGGCGGCCGCCGCCGCCGGACTGAATTGTGTCAGCCTGCGGGATGCCCGCTCATGACCCGACCGCGACACACACACCTCCCCTGGTACCGGCAGATTGCGGCGGCCCTCGGCCGGCATGTGCTGCTGAAAGCGGTCGGCACGCCGCTTTTTATCGCCCTGTTTTTCGGCGCGTATTTCTACGTGCTCAAAGCCCCGGCCTACCCGACCACGATGATGCCTTTTACCTGGCTGGACCGGATGATCGGTTTTCAACCGCAGGCCATGTCGCTGTATGTCTCGTTGTGGGTGTATGTTTCGCTGCCCCCGGCCCTGCTCGCGGCGCGCCACGAACTCTATCGATATGGCATGGCAATGGCCGCAACCTGCCTCGCGGGGCTGCTTGTTTTTTTCTTCTGGCCCACCGCGGTTCCCGCAGCCGATATCGACTGGACCCGCTATCCTGGCGTGGATTTCCTTAAAAACGTCGATGCCGCAGGCAATGCCTTCCCGTCGCTGCATGTCGCCACGGCCATTTTTTCGGGCATCTGGCTGGATCACCTGCTGCGTCGATTCGGCGCGCCGCGGTGGAGCCGGCTGTTCAGCTGGATATGGTGTATCGGTATCATTTATTCCACCCTCGCCACCCGCCAGCATGTGGCGGTCGATGTGGGGGGCGGCCTGCTGCTGGGAGGCGTGGCGGCCTGGCTGTCATTGCGGCAGTATGCAGACATCGCGCGAACGCCCGACCGGACTTGAAGGAAACCCGCCAGTGAAATTGATTGCAAACGTTCTACATCTGGATAGGTTGACGGGTTGAATACGCTCTGGCTTTCCCGCTTCACCGCAACCAGCGCCATCGGCTGCGGCCTTGAACCCACTCACGCCGCACTGCGTCAACAGCGCGGCGGGCTGGCGCCGTGCGCGTTCGACACGGTCGACCTGAACACGTTTGTGGGGGCGGTTGCGGGGGTGGATAACGTGCTGCTTCCCGCGCATCTGGCCGAATACGACTGCCGCAACAACCGGCTCGCATGGCTGGGCTTGCGCCAGGACGGCTTTATGGACGCCGTGGAAGCGGCGATCGGCCGCCATGGCCGGCGGCGCGTCGCCGTATTGCTCGGCACCAGCACAGCCGGCGTCCTGCAGTCCGAACTGGCGTATCGCCGGCGCGATCCGGCGACTGGCGTGCTCCCCGCCGACTTCAACTATCGCACCACCCACAACGCCTATTCGGTCGCCGACTTCGTGCGCACCGTCTTCCAGCTGGAAGGCCCGGCAGCGGTGGTCTCGACCGCCTGCTCGTCAAGCGCCAAGGTGTTCGCCTCGGCAGCCCGCATGATGCAGGCCGGACTCATCGACGCGGCCATCGTCGGCGGCGTCGATTCGCTGTGCCTGACCACACTGTACGGATTCAACTCGCTGGAACTGCTGTCGGCCACCCCATGCCGGCCGTTCGACGCGGACCGCGCCGGCATCTCCATCGGCGAAGCGGCCGCGTTTATTCTGCTTGAGCGGCCGGCCGGCAGCCTGGATGCCGATGCGGTGCTGCTGCTCGGCGCGGGCGAATCCAGCGATGCCTACCACATGTCCTCGCCGCACCCCGACGGCTTGGGCGCCCGGATGGCCATGGCCGCCGCGCTGCAAGCGGCCGGCTTGCAGGCCGATGCCATCGATTACATCAACCTGCACGGCACCGCGACGCCCAGCAACGATGCGGCCGAAGGCAAAGCGGTGGCCGCGCTGTTCGGCAATCGCGTGCCGTGCAGCTCCACCAAAGGTGCAACCGGCCATACCCTGGGCGCGGCCGGCGGACTTGAAGCGATCCTCAGTGCGCTGGCGCTGCAGCAGGGTTTTCTGCCGGGGGGCGTCAACACCCGCAGCATCGACCCCGGCATTCCCATCCAGTATCTCAACGCCAACCGTGACGCGGCGCCGCAACGCGTGTTGAGCAACTCCTTCGGTTTTGGCGGCACCAACTGCAGCCTGGTGTTGGGACGGGTCGGCTGAGATGACGGCGCCCCGCACGATACTGACTGCCTGGATCGATGGCATCGGCCTGCTCGGACCCGGCTTGGCGGACTGGCCCACCGCCCACGCCGTGCTGAGCGGCGAGGCAGCTTACGCACCCGGCCCGATGACGGCCCCGCCGCCGCAGGGCTTGCCGCCCGCCGAGCGGCGGCGCGCAGGGATGGCGGTCAAGGTGGCGCTGGCGGTGGCGCAAGAGGCCATCGCCATGGGCCGACTCGACGCCCGCCAGCTTGCCACCGTGTTTGCGTCTTCGGGTGCGGACGGCGACAACTGCGACGCCATCTGCGCGGTGCTGGCTTCCGACGACCGCCACATCTCGCCCACCCGTTTCCACAACTCGGTGCACAACGCGCCAGCGGGCTACTGGGGCATCGCCTCCGGCGCGATGGCGCCGGCCACCGTGCTGTGCGCCTATGACGGCTGTTTTGGCGCCGGCTTGCTGGAGGCGCTAACCCTGGTCACGGTTGAGGGCCAAGCCGCCCTGCTGATCGCCTACGACTCGCCCTACCCCGAACCGCTGAATGCCAAGCGGCCCCTGCCCGCCGCCATGGGGATCGCGCTGGCGCTGACATCGCAGCAAAGCGCACGGTCGCTGGCGCGGATTCAGGTCAGCCTGACCGATGCCGAACCCGATGTGCTGGCCGATACCGGACTCGATGCCTTGCGCCTTGCCATTCCGGCGGCACGCGGACTGCCGGTGCTGCAGGCGCTGGCGCGCGGAGAGGCCCGCCAGGTCGTGCTCGACTACCTGGAACCGTTGCGGCTGGCCGTGGCGATTGAACCATGCCGCTAGACCGCGCCTGGCTGCTGGCTCACCTGCCGCATCAGGGCGGCATGTGTCTGCTCGATGGCGTCGCCAGTTGGGACGAACAGCGCATCCGCTGCACCGCCAGCAGCCATCGCCGCGCCGACAATCCGCTGCGTGCGCACGACCGGCTGGGCGCGGCGTGCGGCATCGAGTATGCGGCGCAGGCCATGGCCGCCCACGGCGCGCTGCTGGCGGCCAGCGATAGCTCGCCCGGAGCCGGCTATCTGGCCAGCGTGCGCGGCGTCGACCTGCATGTGGCGCAACTGGATGACATCGCCATCGATCTGGATATCGAAGCGGAACGTCTGTCCGGCGACGACAACACGATTCTTTACGGCTTTCGCGTCAGTGCGGCCGGACGCGAACTGCTCAGCGGCCGCGCCGCCGTCGTGCTGGACGCCGGCAAACTGGAGAAAAAAACATGAAACACGCCCTGGTCACCGGCGGAAGCGGCGGCATCGGTTCGGCGATCTGCCGCCGTCTCGCCGCCGACGGGTGTTACGTTTACATCCACGCCAATACGAATCTGGCCAGAGCGCAGGCGCTAGCCGATGAAATTCGCGCAGGCGGCGGCCACGCCGAAGCCGTCGCCTTCGACATCACCGACGCCGAGGCCACCCGCGCGGCGCTGGAAACCTTGATCCAGGACACCCCGATCCAGGTGCTGGTGAACAACGCCGGCATCCACGACGATGCCGTCTTCCCCGGCATGCGCGCGGCGCAGTGGCACAGCGTGCTGGACGTCTCGCTCAACGGCTTCTTCAACGTCACCCAGCCCTTGTCGCTGCCGATGCTGCGCAGCCGCTGGGGGCGCATCGTCAACATCACCTCGATCGCCGGCCTCACCGGCAACCGCGGCCAGGCCAACTACGCCGCCGCCAAGGGCGCGCTGCACGCCGCGACCAAAACGCTCTCGCTGGAAATGGCGAGCCGCGGCGTCACCGTTAATGCGGTGGCGCCCGGCATCATCCAGACCGCCATGATCGAGGGCGTATTCGACGAAAAAATGATCGCGGGCATGGTGCCGATGAAACGCGCCGGCCGGCCGGAAGAAGTGGCCAACCTGGTGAGCTTTCTCGCCTCGGAGCAGGCCAGCTACATCAGCGGCCAGATCATTTCAGTGAACGGCGGCATGATTTGACTTCTCCCGCCCACGCGCTCGCGGTCCACCAGACCGAAGCGATGCTGTTCTTCACCCTGCTGCAACTGACGGTAATCGTGCTGGCGGCCCGTCTCGGTGGGGTGCTGGCGCAGCGCGTCGGGCAGTCGCCGGCGGTCGGCGAAATCATCGTCGGCATCCTGCTCGGGCCGTCGCTGTTCGGCCTGCTCGCGCCCGATCTTTTCCAGTATGTGTTTCACTCGACGCCGCCCGAGCCGATGCAGATGCTGTCGCAGATCGGCCTGATCCTGCTGATGTTCCAGATCGGCCTCGAGTTCGATTTCGCGCACCTGACCGCGCGCCACAACCGCCGCGCCGTCGCCTATGTCGCCAGCGCCAGCCTGATCACGCCGTTTGCGCTCGGCCTCGGCTTCGGCTGGCTCAGCGCGCCGCTGCTGTCCCCCGGCGTCGACCGGCTTGCCTCTGCGCTGTTCATCGCCACCGCCTTCTCCATCACCGCCCTGCCCATCCTCGGCCGCATCATGATGGAGTTCAGGATCACCCGTCTGCCCATCGGCGTCATCGCCATCAGCGCCGCCGCCATCAACGACGTCATCGGCTGGCTGCTGCTCGCGCTCATCACCGCGCTCACCCTGGCCGAATTCAGCGCCGCCGCCTTCGCCCTCAAAGTGGCGCTGGTCGGGGTGTTTTTTCTCATCTGGTGGTTCGTCGTGCGGCCGCTGATGAAGCGCGCGATCCATGCCAGCCAGGCCCGCCCGGCGCCCCTCGGCGAAAAGGCCGGACACGGCAAGCTCACCCACAGCCTGCTCGGCATCCTGCTCGCCGCCATCTTCATCTCGGCGATGACGACTTATCAGCTCGGCATCTTCGCCATCTTCGGCGGCTTCATGATGGGCGTGATCCTGCACGACGAGCACGAACTCATCGAGGCCTGGAAGGAACGCATCGGCCATTTCGTCATGGTCTTCTTCCTGCCCATATTTTTCACCTACACGGGGCTACGCACCAATGTCGGCGGCCTCGATTCGGTTGAGGCCTGGGGCTGGTGCCTGCTGCTCATTTTTCTGGCAACGCTTGGCAAATTCGGTGCCAGCTACCTCGCCGCGCGCCGGGCCGGGATGTCGCATGTTGAAGGCAAGGTAATCGGCATCATGATGAACACCCGCGCCCTGATGGAGCTGATCGTCATCAACGTCGGCTACGACCTCGGCGTCATCTCGCAGCAGGTGTTCACCATGCTGGTGCTGATGGCGATTTTCAGCACCGTGATCACGACGCCGGGCTTGCGGCGCTGGCTGCCGAAGATGGGGGTGGCGGTGGCGGAACGGCATTGAGGCGCATCGGTTTTAGGCCGGGAACACCTTCCGGACGATTGAGCGTTGGAATGCAATGTATATTGTATTAATATACAAAAATGATCGACTTCTCAATAGTCACAGGGTTTGACTGGGACGCGGGCAACGAACGAAAGAATGCCGACTCGCATGGTGTTAGCCAAGCCGAGGCAGAGCAGGTTTTCTTCAACCAACCGTTGATCGTTACGCTCGATGAGAAACATAGCGAAGGCGAGCTGCGCGTTCGCGCGTTGGGCATCACGAACACTGGCCGGCTGCTGACGATCACTTTTACGATGCGCGCCAGCAGCGAATTGATCCGTGTGATTTCGGCGCGCGATATGCACAGAAAGGAGCGAAAGGAATATGAGCAAGCGACTTAAGCCTGTACCTACGTTCGCCAGCGAGACAGAAGAGCGGGCGTTCTGGGAGGCGCCCGATAACGACAGTACCGAATATTTCGATTCGTCAAAGTCGGTGCGAGCCGTATTTCCCAATCTCAAGGTGACGACAACTTCGATTTCGTTGCGGCTGCCCGATGCCTTACTGGCGCACATCAAGGCAATGGCGAACAAGATGGATGTCCCCTACCAGTCGCTGATGAAGCTGTGGCTGGCCGAGAAACTGGACGAAGCCGAAAAGCGAGCTGCCCCCGCTAAACGGGTGGCGGCACGCTGAGCTATTCGCGCGTGTGCCATTTATCCGTGGTCCGACCCCGGTTGTTTATGGGTTGGGCCTCTTGTTGGAGGCACCGCAGTAGCCGCATTGGGATGCTTTCAGCTACTAAACCGCTCAAGCCAAACGCCAGGTTCACGGTGCTGATGAAAGAATGAAACCACCAACAACTCATCCGGGCTTGGGAGATAGACGAGCGTGTAAGGAAACTTGCGAAATAGCACTCGGCGGCACTCTTCCTCGATGCGTAAATGCCCAAAGGGATTGCGAAGCGCTGACGCTACTGCCGCGTCAGCGGCGCGGGCAAACTCAAAGCCAAGCCCCAGCTTTTGACTCGTACCAAGCCTGCGCGTCCAGAAGCTCTTCTTCTGCCTCTGGGCGGAGCACGACCAACATCAGGGTTTACTCGAGAATAGCTTAGAGCGAACCGTGCTCCCACGGGACAGCTGTGGAAGGGTCTGCACGGTGTGCAGTGACGCGACGATGCAGCTCAGCCTTTTGAGCTTGTGACAACTCAACGGTATTCGGGGCGTCAGCAGCAATGCTATCCCAGATGTCCTCGACGAGCTGAATGCGCTCGGAGACGGACAGCTTCATATATTCAGCAGTGGCGATTGGAGTAGGCACGGGCACTGTATAAATCAAGGCCAATGTTAAGGTAAGGGACGGGACGGGACAACAGGGCGAATTGCCCGGACATCGCGGACATCGAGGTCAGGTCTTGCATTGCAACATCCGCATTCGCCTTCCGTCGATTGAAATGTGTCATTGCAAGACCCCAGCTTGTTCTTCCAAATAAAATATCGCTCTTGATTCGTTAGCATGCTGTCACCTTAATGTTCTGCCTAACGCTCCGCTTCAGCCGCGGCGGCGCGCTAGCGCCGCCGTCGGCTGGAAGCGGTTGTTGGCAATCATTATTTAACCACCTTCGGTGCCGCATCCCGGAGCCTCTCCTCCAAACGTTGAATCCAAACGTCTACTGATGCTTGCCATGTTGGTGTAAGTTCCGCAACCTTTTCAAAGGCTCGACGGGCCTCATGGGACTTGTTGGTGTGGAACAGGGCCTGAGCCAAGTAGTAATGTGCATAGGTGTCTGATGGGTACGACTCCAGTCTTCGGTTTACTTCTCCGATCACCATTTCGTACGCACCACGCTGCAACATACCTTCTGCGTCTCTTTGAAATCTCTGATATTCAAGATTCTCCTTGAGATTCCCCATGCCCGCTACGAAACGAGCGCCTGCCCTAATTGCGAGATATACGAAAAATGCGCCCACCAATAGGACAGCAACAAGCAGCCACTTGATCGTGCGGAGTTCAGCCAGAATCTCTGGAGAAAGATATGGAGTCATGACTGCCAACGTAAAGGTAAGGGGCGAGCCGCTTTTGGCGCGTCCCGCTTGAATGATGGGTTATGCATCGGTTTCGCATTTCTCGCGAAAGAGTTTTAACGTGATGTCGCCCAAGCTGTGTATGCGATCGCCCGTATAACTCATCGACATTCTCATGGAAGCCGGCGAGCCCACAAAAAACACTATTACGCCGTCCCCGTAGCTAGTCTTTTCCTTCGGATAGAAGCTCCCACTCGGATATTCATCCCCGACGTTGTAATAGATGGTTGTGTTCGGGTCTTTTTTCAGGAATTCCTTAATGATTGCTTTTTGCTTTCCGTCAGGAGCGAGTTCGTAGCGTGCCAAGGCTATAACGCTGGCCTTCTTTATCTGTTCTTCAAGGGGCAGTTCGTGAAACTGCGGGCCCGGCTCTTCAAACGAGGAAGGTAGCTCAGAGAATGAGGGGCCAGACCTAACCGTAGCTTCACTGGGCTTAGTGAATAGCATTGGGATCACCACGCCCGCACCCAACCATGCAATTAGCAGGAATGAGAGCGCGAAACCGGCCCCGAAAGTGAGCCCCTCAAAGAATTTACGGATCATGTTGTCTCCGATGCATAACGTTGAGCTAACCGGCGGCGCTTTAGCGCCGTCCAGCGACCGAAGGGAGCGAGGTTGAGCGTCGGGTTAGGTATTGTTTTTTCGGGAACCATATTTTTTCTCCAGGGACTTTACCAGCCGCCACTCGTGTAGCCAGTGGACCATAGCCCATATTAAGCCGACGATCACACCACAGACCATGACAAGAAAGCCGATATGGTTGAACTCGATGAGCTATACCGTGCGATAGGTTTCGAACCCTTGGCCAGAAAAAACTTTTTCCAACGCAACCCAGATCATGCGAGCCATGCCGGCGACTCCTGCGACCCCGAAAGCCAGAGCGCCGACGATGGCCCAACCAAATTTTCGTTTGTCAGCAGGCGTTGGCATGCGTGATACCTAACGTTTGAATTAAGGGGCGCGCTTTAGCGCGTCCCTCTTGAATGATTGGTTAGAGCGCCACTGGGAGAAAGCAGCGCTAAATAACGCTGACATGACGCAGAACTCTACCCATGCACTAATC
>NCIF01000038.1 GCA_002256785.1 Hydrogenophilales bacterium 17-61-9 | reverse complement strand
GATGGCCTGGAAGGTTTCCGACAAGGTGCCAATCTGGTTGACCTTGATCAGGATCGAGTTGGCGACGCCCTTCTCGATGCCTTCCTTGAGAATCTTGGCATTGGTGACGAAGAGATCGTCGCCCACCAGCTGCACGCGCGTGCCGAGTTTGTCGGTGAGGATTTTCCAGCCGTCCCAGTCGCCTTCGGCCATGCCGTCTTCGATGCTGATGACGGGATACTTGTCGCACCAGGCCGCCAGGTAATCGGTGAGCTCGGCGGAAGTCAGCTTCAACCCCTCGGATTCGAGGTGATAGCGGCCGTCCTTGTAAAACTCGGACGCGGCGCAATCGACGCCGATGGCGACATCGATGCCGGGTTGCAGGCCGGCTTTTTCGATTGCCTGCACGATCAGTTTCAGCGCCGCTTCGTGCGATTCCAGGTTGGGCGCAAAGCCGCCTTCGTCGCCCACGGTGGTCGCCATGCCGGCGTCGTCGAGCAGCTTTTTCAGCGCGTGAAAGACTTCGGCGCCATAGCGCAGCGCTTCGCGGAATGTCGGCGCGCCAACCGGAATCACCATGAATTCCTGCATGTCGATGTTGTTGTTGGCGTGCGCGCCGCCGTTGATGATGTTCATCATCGGCACCGGCAACGCCATCGGCGCCGCGCCGCCCAGATAACGATACAGCGGCAGGCCCGCCTGCTCGGCGGCCGCGCGCGCGCACGCCATCGACACCGCCAAGAGCGCATTGGCGCCGAGGCGCGATTTGTTGTCGGTGCCGTCAAGCTCGATCATGGTGCGGTCGATGAAAGCCTGGTCTTCGACGTCCAGACCGATGATCGCTTCGCAGATTTCGGTGTTGACGTGCTCGACGGCATTCAGCACGCCACGGCCGAGGTAACGCGACTTGTCGCCGTCGCGCAGCTCGATCGCTTCGCGGCTGCCGGTGGAGGCGCCCGACGGCACCGCGGCGCGGCCCAGCACGCCTGACTCCAGCAGCACATCGGCTTCAACGGTTGGATTGCCGCGAGAGTCCAGGATTTCCCGGGCGATGACATCAATAATTGCGCTCAATTTATTCTTTCCTGATCAGTTCGAATGCCGTAATCGCGGCACTCAGTTTTTAACAAGTTTGTTTTCGATGAAGCCGCGCTGTTTGACCAGCGCGTCGATTTCCTTCAACGTTTCCAGCAATTCTTTCATCATCCCGAGCGGCCATGCGTTGGGGCCGTCGGACAGCGCAGCGGCCGGATCCGGATGCGTCTCGGCGAACACGCCCGCGACGCCGCAGGCCACCGCCGCGCGCGCCAGCACCGGCACGAATTCGCGCTGGCCGCCGCTGGTGGTTCCCTGCCCGCCCGGCTGCTGCACCGAGTGGGTGGCATCGAACACCACCGGGCAGCCGGTGTCGCGCATGATGGCCAGCGCGCGCATGTCGGACACCAAGGTGTTGTAGCCGAAGCTGACGCCACGCTCGCACACCATGATCTGCTCGTTGCCCACGGCGCGCGCCTTGTCGACGACGTTCTGCATGTCCCACGGCGCAAGAAACTGGCCTTTCTTGATGTTGACCGGGCGCCCGGTGCGCGCAACATTCTGGATGAAGTTGGTCTGACGGCAGAGGAAAGCCGGCGTTTGCAGCACATCGACCACCGCGGCCACTTCGTTCAGCGGGGTATCCTCGTGCACGTCGGTCAGCACCGGCACGCCGATCTTCGCCTTCACTTCGGACAGGATGCGCAGGCCTTCCTCCAGCCCCAATCCGCGGAAGGACTGGGTCGACGAGCGGTTGGCCTTGTCGAACGAGGATTTGTAGATGAAGGGGATATCCAGCGCTGCGCACAGCTCCTTCAGCTGCCCGGCCGTATCCATCGCCAGCTGCTCGGACTCGATCACGCAGGGTCCGGCAATCAGGAACAGAGGCTGGTCGATCCCCGCTTCAAAGTGACAGAGTTTCATGCGTGCTCCTGCGTTTTCTTGATGAGTGCAGCCTTCGCCAGCGCGGCCTTCACAAAGGAGATGAACAGCGGATGGCCGTTGCGCGGGTTGCTGGTGAATTCGGGATGGAACTGACAACCCACAAACCAGGGATGCACCGCAGTCGGCAACTCGACCATTTCGCACAGGTCGGTGCCCGGCGCGCGACCCGCCACCACCAGGCCCTTCGCTTCAAGCTCGGCCAGCAGGGTGTTGTTGACTTCGTAACGATGGCGGTGACGTTCGGTAATGTTCGCCGCGCCATAGGTCTCGCGCGCCAGCGTGCCGGCCTTGAGTTCGCACGGCTGCCCGCCGAGGCGCATGGTGCCGCCCAGGTCGGACAGCTGGCTGCGCTTTTCGATCTGGCCATCCCGGTCCAGCCATTCGGTAATCAGGCCGATGACAGGATGCGTGGTTGCCGGTTCGAACTCGGTCGAATGCGCATCCGCCATGCCGGCGACGTCGCGCGCGTATTCGACCACGGCGAGCTGCATGCCGAGGCAGATGCCCAGATACGGCACCTTGTGCTCGCGCGCATAGCGAATGGCGGCGATCTTGCCTTCCACTCCGCGCTTGCCGAAACCGCCCGGCACCAGAATCGCGTCCATGCTTTTCAGCACATCGACGCCGTTCTTTTCGATCTGCTCGGAATCGATGTAGTGGACCTTCACCCGGCTCTCGGTATGCATGCCGGCATGAATCATCGCCTCGGTCAGCGATTTGTAGGATTCGGTGAGATCGACATACTTGCCGACGAAGGCGATATTGGCCTCGTGCTTGGGGTGTTCCAGCGCATGCACCAGGCTTTTCCACACCGTCAGGTCGGCCGCACGCGCCAGAATTTTCAGCTTGTGGCAAACAATCTCGTCCAGCATCTGCTCGTGCAGCATGGCCGGGATTTTGTAGATCGACGTGGCGTCCTGCATCTCGATCACGGCTTCGGGACGGACATTGGTGAACAGCGCGATCTTGCGCCGCTCGTCCAGCGGGATTTCGCGGTCGGCGCGGCACAGCAGGATATCCGGCTGGATGCCGATTTCGCGCAGCTCCTTCACCGAATGCTGGGTCGGCTTGGTTTTCAGTTCGCCGGCGGTCGCGATATAGGGCAACAGCGTCAGATGAATGAAGCAGGTGTTTTCCGGGCCGTCCTCGAAACCCATCTGGCGGATCGCTTCCAGAAACGGCAGCGATTCGATGTCGCCGACGGTGCCGCCGATTTCCACCAGCGCCACGTCGGCGCCGTCGGCGCCTGCACGAATCGAGCGCTTGATCTCGTCGGTGATGTGCGGAATCACCTGCACCGTGCCGCCGAGATAATCGCCGCGGCGTTCCTTGTCGATCACCGACTTGTAGATCTGACCGGTGGTGAAATTGTTGCGTTTGCTCATCCGCGCGCTGGAAAAGCGCTCGTAATGGCCGAGGTCGAGGTCGGTTTCCGCGCCATCGTCGGTCACGAACACCTCGCCGTGCTGAAACGGACTCATGGTGCCGGGATCGACGTTGATGTACGGATCGAGCTTCAAGAGGGTGACACGGATACCACGCGATTCGAGCAGCGCGGCAAGCGAGGCGGAGGCGATCCCTTTCCCGAGGGAAGAAACCACTCCACCAGTGACAAACACATACTTCGTCATTTTATGAGCAGGGGCGAGTGATGGCGGATTTTACTCTATCCCCGGTGATGTCTCAATGACACAGCCGGCTTAATGACGCCCCAGGCGCCGCCAGGTTGCCACCACCGTATCCGGGTTCAGCGAAATCGAGCCGATTCCCTGTTCCACCAGCCATTCGGCCAGATCGGGGTGGTCGCTCGGCCCCTGGCCGCAAATGCCGATATATTTTCCCTGCCGCTTGCAGGCGGCAATCGCCTCGGCCAGCAGCTTCTTGACTGCCGGGTTGCGCTCATCAAACCCGCCGGCCACCAGCCCGGAATCGCGATCGATGCCCAGCGTCAGCTGGGTCAGGTCGTTGCTGCCGATGGAAAAGCCGTCGACAAGCTGCAGAAAATCGTCGGCCAGCAGCACGTTGGATGGAATCTCGCACATCATGATCAGGCGCAGGCCGTTGTCGCCGCGCCGCAGGCCATTGGCCGCCAGCAACTCGACCACCGCCGCGCATTCCTCCACGGTGCGCACGAAGGGGATCATCACTTCGACGTTGACCAGGCCCATCGTCTCGCGCACCTTTTTCAGCGCCCGGCATTCCAGCTCGAACGCCGGGCGGAACAGCGCCGACACGTAACGCGCCGCGCCGCGCAAGCCCAGCATGGGATTTTCTTCCTTCGGCTCGTAATGCCCGCCGCCCTGCAGGCTGGCGTATTCGTTGGACTTGAAGTCGGACAGCCGCACAATCGCCGGCTGCGGCCAGAACGCGGCCGCCAGCGTGGCGATGCCCTCGGCCAGCTTGTCCACATAGAACGACACCGGATCGGCATAGCCCGCCGATCGCAGATCAATTTCGGCGCGCAGGGCGGGCGGCTGGCCGGCGTAGTCCAGCAGCGCCAGCGGATGCACGCCGATCATGCGCGCGATGATGAACTCCAGCCGCGCAAGGCCGATGCCATGATTTGGAATCTGCGCGAACTCGAACGCGCGCTCGGGGTTGGCCACATTCATCATCAGCTTCACCGGCGGCTCGGGCAGCGTCTCGCTCGACAACGCTTCCACCGAAAACTTAAGCTTGCCGGCATACACCGTGCCGGTATCCCCCTCGGCGCACGACACCGTCACGATCTCGCCGTCCCGCAGCACCGTGGTGGCCTCGCCCGTCCCCACCACGGCGGGGATGCCCAGCTCGCGCGCCACGATGGCGGCGTGACAGGTGCGCCCGCCGCGATTGGTGACGATCGCCGCGGCGCGCTTCATCACCGGCTCCCAGTCGGGGTCGGTCATGTCGGTGACCAGAATATCGCCCGGCTGCACCCGGTTCATTTCCGCCGGGCTGGCGATCAGCCGCACCCCGCCGGCGCCGATTTTCTGGCCGATGGCGCGGCCGCTGATGCGCACCTCGCCGCTCGCTTCCAGCACGTAGCGTTCGCCCACGCCGCTGGCACGCGCCTTCACCGTTTCCGGCCGCGCCTGCACGATGAACAGTTCGCCGGTCTCGCCGTCCTTCGCCCATTCGATGTCCATCGGGCGGCCATAGTGGGCTTCAATCGCCACCGCCTGGCGCGCCAGCTCCAGCACCTCGGCGTCGTTGAGCGCAAAACGCCGGCGCAGTTCGAGCGGCGCGTCTTCGATCACCGTCGCGCCGTCGCGCCACACCATGCGGACGGCCTTTTCGCCCAGTTCGCGCCGCACCACGGCGGGAAAGCCTTGCGCCAGCATCGGCTTGTGCACATAGAACTCGTCCGGGTTGACCGCGCCCTGCACCACGGTTTCGCCGAGGCCCCAGGCGGCGGTGATGAACACCACATCGCGGAAACCCGATTCGGTGTCGAGTGTGAACAGCACGCCGGAACACGCGATGTCGGAGCGCACCATGCGCTGCACCCCGGCCGACAGCGCCACATCGGCATGGGCAAAGCCGTGATGGACGCGGTAGGCGATGGCGCGGTCGTTGTAGAGCGAGGCGAAGACTTTTCGCACATACAAGAGCAGCGCGTCCTCGCCCTGCACGTGCAGATAGGTTTCCTGCTGCCCGGCAAACGAGGCATCGGGCAGGTCTTCGGCGGTGGCCGAGGAGCGCACGGCAACCGACACCCGGTTGCCCAGTGCCAGATACGCCTCGCGCAGTCCCGCCTCCAGCGCAGCCGGCAACGCGGCCGCTTCCACCCAGGCGCGGATTTCCGCACCGGCCCCGGCCAATGCCGTCACATCCGCCACATCCAGCGCCGCCAGCCGGGCATTGATGCGCGCGCGCAAATCGTTGTGATCGAGAAACGCCCAGAATGCCTGCGCGGTCGTGGCGAAACCGCCCGGCACCTTGACGCCGGCGCCCGCCAGATTGGCGATCATTTCACCCAGCGACGCATTCTTGCCGCCCACGCGCGGCACATCCGCCATCGACAGGGTATCCAGGGAAACGATATAGTCAGTCAGGATCTGCATAATCACTCCATGAAGAATCGCATTGCATTTTGTCTGTCCGACCACACCGGCGTCACCATCGAAGCCGTGGCGAAGAGTGTGCTGTCGCAGTTTTCCGCACTTGAGTTTAGCCTGATTGTGCTGCCTTTCATCGATAGCCTGGAGAAGGCGCAAACCGCCGCGGCGCGAATTGCCGCCACACCCGATGCGCTGGTGTTCAGTTCGCTGACCGATCCGGCCCTGCGCGCCGTTCTGCGTGAAAGCCGCGCCACCCTGTTCGATCTGTTCGAGCTGGTCGCCCCTGCCGTGGAAACCGCGCTGGGGCAAGCCGCCACCCCCCACGGCGGCCACACCCACGGCATGGCCCGCAACTACGAAACGCGCATGGACGCGGTGAATTTCAGCCTGGCGCTGGACGACGGCCTGGCGCCGCAGCGACTCGATCAGGCCGACCTGATCCTGGTCGGCGTCTCGCGCGTCGGCAAAACCCCCACCGCGCTCTACCTTGCCCTGCAATACGGCCTCTTCGCCGCCAACTATCCGCTCACCCCGGAAGACCTGGCGCAACCCATCCTGCCCGAGGTCCTGCTGGCCCACCTGCCCCGCTTGCGCGCCCTGACCCTGTCGGCGGAACGCCTCGCCGCCATCCGCCAGATGCGCTATCCCGACAGCCGCTACGCCAGCCTGCCACAATGCCGCAGCGAACTCGCGGCCGCCGAACGGCTGTTCAAGCACCACGGTCTTCCCGTGACCGACACCACCCGCATGTCGGTGGAGGAAATCGCCGCGCGCCTGCGTACCTCCCCGGGTTGAAATAACCAATCCGGAGCCTGAACTACACGCGCTGCCGCACGGCCTCGAACACGGCGATCGCCAATGCCGCCGAGGCATTCAGGGATTCCATTTTGCCCGGCATGGGAATCTGGACCGTTGCCGTAGCCGCGGCGCGCGCATCGTCCGACAATCCGGCCCCTTCATTGCCCACGATAAAGGCCAGCGGACCGGTCAGGTCGCTTGCAAACACGCTGCGTTCCTCCCCCAGCGCGAGGGCCAGACTCTGCCCTGCGAATTGCGCGCACCAGACCGCCACATCCACACCCGACGCCATCGGCAGCACGAACTGCGCGCCCTGCCCGCCGCGCAAGGCCTTGGGCGACCAGGGGTCGTGACAGCCCCTGGACAGCACCGCCAGTGTGGCGCCCGCCGCGGCGCCCGTGCGCAACATGGACCCAAGGTTGCCGGGGTCCTGAATGTTTTCCAGCACGATGACGAGCGGCGTGGCAGCACGCGCAACCGGCATCAGCCAGGCCGCTTCACTCAGCAATCCGGTGGGGGTGGAAACAGGCGCGATTTCATCGAACAAGGCATCCGGCAGGGTAATCGCCCTGACGCCCGGGCAGCGCGCGGCCCACTGCCCGAATCGACCGGCATCGAACGATGCCGCCCGCACCAGCGTATGCGGCTGACCGCCCGCGTCGAGATACGCGCCCAGCAGATGCTCGCCATCGAGCAGGGCCATGCTTGCCTCACGCCGCGCGCGGGCAGACTCGGCGAGCTTTTTCAGGCGTTTGAATATGGGGTTGTCGCGCGAGGTAATGGACGTTTCACTCATTCGGCCGATTATCCCTGAATCACCCCGGCAGGCTACACTCACACCATGCGCATCGCCCTGATCACGCCCTACGGTCGCCAACATCGCAACGGCAACTGGCACACCGCCGCGCGCTGGGCGCACTTTCTGCGCGAAGCCGGACATACCGTGCGGGTACAGGTGGAATGGGATGGCCGCCCGGCCGACCTGATGCTGGCGCTGCATGCGCGCCGCAGCTTTGCCTCGATCCGCGCCTTTGCCGAAAAATTCCCCAGCAGGCCTCTGGTGCTGACGCTGACCGGCACCGACCTCTACCGCGACATTCACGAAGACAGCGACGCCCAGCAGGCACTGGAATGGGCGCACCGCATCATCATTCTGCAGGCGCGCGGTCCCGACGAACTGGCCGCGCATCTCGTCGCCAAAACCCGGATCATCTATCAGTCGGCACCGGATAGCGTGCGCCTGCCGCCCCCCGCCAACACGTTCGAAGTGCTGGTCATCGGCCACCTGCGCGCCGAAAAAGACCCGTTCCGGGCCGCGCTGGCCACCGCCTATCTGCCTGCGCAATCGCAAATAAAGATCACCCATCTCGGCAGCGCCTTGAGCGAGGAAATGGCCGAAACGGCCAAAATGGCGCAAAACAAGCTGCCGCGCTGGGTCTGGGCAGGCAACGTAACGCACCCATCCGTATTGAAGCGACTGTCGCGCGCGCACCTGCTGGTGATCAGCTCGGTGATGGAGGGCGGGGCCAACGTGATTTGCGAAGCGCTGGCCGCCGATGTGCCCGTGCTGGCATCCGGCATACCCGGCAACATCGGCATGCTCGGCGAAGACTATCCGGGCTACTTCCCGGTGGGCGACGAGCGTCAACTGGCCAGGCTGTTATGGGCGGCCGAAAACGACCTGGATTTTTATGCCAGCCTGAGTCGGCATGCCCGCAACCGGCGCGGCCTGATGCGGCCCGAGATGGAAGCCAGCCGGCTGCGGCAGGTGATGGCGGAATTCGAACAGACGGTCGTTTGAAATTCAGCTCTCGGCAAACAGTATCCCGAACATGCGCGCGCGTTCGGCGGTGCTCAGCCCGCGCAACACCCGCACCGCTTCGTGCGCCACCCGCTCATCGCGCGTGATCGAATAGTCGATCGCCAGGCGGCGCCAGACATCGGCCAGCACCGGGTCGGTGGCTTGCAGCTTTTGCAGCGCCTGCGCCACCCCCGCCTGCCCGCGCGTCAGATAAAACGTCAGCCCCAGGTTGTGCCAGCCCTGGATATAGTCGGGGTTGATTTCCACCGCCGCGCGATACGCCTGCATCGCCTCGCGCGGGCGCCCGCTGTCGCGCAAGGCATTGCCCAGGTTATTGCGGGCATACACATCGCCGGGCGCAATCCGCACATTCTGCTGGTAGGCGGCAATCGCTTCGGGATACCGCCCCAGCTCGCTTAACGCGCTGCCCTGAACGAACCAGGCCAGCGGGTTGCGCGCATCGACCTGCGCCCATGCCTGCCCCCATGCCAACAGCCCAGACCAGTCCCCGCGTTTTTCCAGCGTCTGCGCCTGCCGCACCCACTCGCCCTGCGAGCGGGCAGCCAGCGCGGCCTGGCCGCCGCCCAGACCAAACGTCTGCGTGACGGCCGCCACCGGCCCGGAACACGCCAGGCAGGACAGCAACACGAGCAAAGGAATACGGGGCAGCATGGCGTAACCAAGCGGTTTAAAACCACAAGGGTAACAAAATCAACGGCATTCATTTTACGCCCCGCTTGACGCATCGTTTATCCTGTCTGGCTATTGTCCTATTGAGTCCCCCATGCGCGCCACCGAACACTTCATCCCCGGCAAGGATGCTTCGCTCGAAGCTTCGATCGCCACCCTGCAAGCCAAGCTCGAAGCGATCGGTTTTCACATCGAGGAACGCTCCTGGCTCAACCCGGTGGAAGGCGTGTGGTCGGTGCACATTCGCGACCGCGACTGCCCGCTGCTGTTCACCAACGGCAAGGGCGCGACGGAACTGGCGGCGCGTGCAAGCGCACTGGGCGAATACTTCGAGCGCCTGTCGACCAATTATTTCTGGACCCATTTTTATCTGGGCGACACCCTTGCCAACCGTGCCTACGTCCACCATCCCGACGAGCGCTGGATTGCACCCGAGGACGGCGCCTGGCCGCAAGACCTGCTCACGCCGGAATTGCACGCGCTGTATAACCCGAATAACAACGTCCGCGCCGACCAGTTGATCGATCTCAACTCAGGCAACGCCGAACGCGGCATCTGCGCCATTCCCTACCAGCGGCTCTCCGACGGCGAGACCGCGTACTTCCCGGTCAACCTGATCGGCAATCTCTACGTCAGCAACGGCATGTCGGCCGGCAACACGCTGAAAGAAGCGCGCACCCAGGCACTGGCCGAAATCTTCGAACGCCACATCAAGTTCCGCATCATCGAGGAAGGCCTGTGCCTGCCCGACGTGCCCGAAGCCGTGATCGACCGCTATCCCAACATCGCCGCCGGCATCCGCGGCCTGCGTGAAGCGGGCTTCGGCATCCTGGTGAAAGACGCCTCGCTCGGCGGCCAGTATCCGGTGATGAACGTGACACTGCTGCACCCGCACGACCAGGGCTGCTTCGCCAGCTTCGGCGCGCACCCGCGCTTCGAGGTCGCGCTGGAGCGCGCGCTGACTGAGTTATTGCAGGGCCGCGCGCTCGATTCGCTGGCCGGCTTTCCCGCGCCGGGCTTCGACCCAACCGAAATCGCCGACCCGCAGAATCTGGAAATCCACTTCGTCGATTCCAGCGGCGTGATCAGCTGGCAGTTCCTGCGCGACACCCCCGACTTCGACTTCGTCGACTGGAATTTCGGCACCACCACCGAAGAGGATTACGCGTGGTCGGTCGACGCGCTGCACGCCGAGGGCCACGAGATCTACATCGCCGACTTCGAGCACCTCGGTGTCTACGCCTGCCGCATCCTGGTGCCCGGCGTCTCTGAAATTTATCCTATTGAAGAACTCGAATTCGAGAACAACAGCGTCGGCAACCTGATCCGCCCCGCGCTCGCGCGCCTGCCCGAACTGAGCGACGACGAATGCGCCGAACTGCTCGACCTGATCGTCGATCTCGAACTGGCCGACGACCGCTTGGTGACGGTGCTGATTGGCCTCGCGCCCGATGCCGATTCGGCATGGACCGACATCCGCGTCGGCGAAATCAAGCTGCTGCTCGCGCTGGCGCTCGGCGACGACGAGGCCATCCTCGAAGGCTGCAACTGGATCGCCCAGTACGGCCAGCGCAGCGACGCGCGCCTCAAGGTCTACCGCTGCATCGCCGACCTCGTCCAGCTCGACGATCCCACCCCTTTCGAACCCGCGCTGGCGCTGATGTACGGCCGCGAAACGCTGGAACAGGCGTTCGCGCTGTTCAACCAGGATGAACGTTTCTTCGGGCTGACCCGACTCGGCAGCGACTTCGAGGGCAGCGCGATCCACCGGCGTCTGCTCGAAGCGTATCGCAAGGTGCGCGGCTAAGTCGTCAACCGATGAAAATCCCCAAACGACTCGAACCCCTGCTCGAAGACGGCCTCATCGACGGCGTTGTGCGCCAGCTGATGAGCGGCAAGGAAGCCATGGTCTTCGTCGTGCGTTGCGGCGACGACATCCGCTGCGCCAAGGTGTACAAGGAAGCCGACAAGCGCAGTTTTCGCCAGGCTGTCGACTACACCGAAAACCGCAAGACCAAGAACAGCCGCCAGGCGCGCGCCATGGCCAAGGGCAGCAAATACGGCCGCGAGATGCAGGAAGCCGCCTGGCAAAGCGCCGAAGTCGATGCGCTGTACCGGCTCGCCGCCGCCGGCGTGCGCGTGCCCACGCCGTACAACTTCCACGAAGGCGTCCTGCTGATGGAGCTGGTGGCCGACTTGGAGGGCAACGCCGCGCCCCGCCTCAACGACGTGGCCTTCAGCGAAGACGAAGCCATCGCCCACCACCAGACCTTGATCAGGGAAGTCGTGCGCATGCTGTGCGCCGGCGTCGTCCACGGCGACCTGTCCGAGTTCAACATCCTGGTCAGCGCCGACGGCCCGGTCATCATCGACCTGCCGCAGGCGGTCGACGCCGCCGGCAACAATCACGCCCAGGCGATGCTGGCGCGCGATGTGAACAATCTGAGGACCTACTTCGGCCAATACGCGCCGTCGCTGTTGACCACGCAATACGCCCAGGAAATCTGGGCGCTATACGAGCACGGCAAGCTGCGCCCCGATGTCGAACTTACCGGCTTGTTCGAATGCACATTGCCGCCAGTTGATATGGAAGCGGTCATGCGGGAAATTGATGATGCGCGGGATGAAGAGGCAGCGCGCTTGTTGCGCTTGCAGGAACTGGAGTGATTCGCTAATCAAAACCAAGCCTGTGTTTGGCTTGATCGATGCAGTTCTTGACCTGAGCTTTCGGTGTCTTCTGCAACGCGCACAATAATTCATGCGGAACTGTACCCAGGCCATATTGCCGCCTGATGTCCGACACCATTTTGACCCATAGATGGGCGGTCATTTCCGCATCGGCCAGCGCACGGTGATGACGAGCCGCCGAAGGCAGTCCCAGATGCCGAACCAGCGTTCCCAGCTTGTGATCGAGTGCGGCCGGATAGATGCGCCGGGCCAGCAGCATTGAACAGGCAAACGCCTGTTGCCGACGCCGATTGATCCTCGACCACTCTGCATCGAGAAACTTGCTGTCAAACGATGCGTTGTGCGCCACCAGGTGAACATCGCCGACAAACTCCGCCAGCGCAGCCATCACCTCCGCTGCTGGTGGCGCCTTGCTGAGCATGGCATTGGATATGCCAGTCAGGCTCTCAATAAAAGGTGGAATATACGCACCCGAATTCATCAGGCTTTGGTAGCGATCAACGATGGTGCCGTTTTCCACGATCACGACTGCCACCTCGGTCGCCCGGTCTCCCAGGGCAGGCGATAGGCCGGTTGTTTCAAAGTCGATAATCGCTACTGTATCCATACCATCCTGTTGCCATTGTTGATATGCGGCCCGAAACAATCAACCTGCACGCCCATCAACGCCTGCATGAGTAATACCCCTAAACCCTGACGAAATAAGGCAGCACCATGAGTGCAATCCCAATGGCGACGAGCAGCAGCGTGTTGGAAATGAAATACGGGTAGATCATCAGGCCCAGCCCGCTGAACAGGGGGCGACCGCCTTCTGCTTCTTGCCGTAGATGAAGAACCCCAAACCGACCGAGCTAAAAAGCAAGCCCCAAAGAAGCAACGAGGTATTCATTTCGGCCTCACCAATAATCAATAATCAACCCGTAGGTTGGGCTGCCAAGCCCAACACCCTCCGCGGTTGTACGCCGTATGAAGCGGGTTGCACGTTGGGCTTCATTCCATTCAGCCCAACCTACGCGGGCTGAGGGAAAACCATGGTGCGTTCCCTATTACCCTTGACCACATAGTTGGCTGGTCACGCCGCTGCGCACGACAATGAATGCTATTGATATTAGACCGAGTGCAACGGCGCCAACCCAATGCTTACGAGCCTCCTTCTCCTCCGCTAACCATTTCTCGATCTCTCCAAGAGTGCACACCCTTATGGCCTGTCCGCCGCCTTTTGCACGGGTCGCACCAAAACCATAGAGAATCGAATGGTTAGGAAAGTAGGAAAACCGGAGTTCTTGTGGCCATTGCTCGGGAACTCCTTTGATCGGGATAGCCTTCCCCACGATTGTTATACACGTGGGTTTCGCTGGCTTTCGGAGACTACCCTTAGTGGCCTCAATAGGCACTCTTTTTGATATCCGGCGCTCAAGCGCATTGAACATCGGTTGGTCTGCCGCATCGTCATAGAGAATAGACACGGGGTATCCAGCAGTGGACTTGAGGCGCAACAGTCCCTCCTGAGCTGCCTTACGGCCAAACAGTTGATCGAGCACTCCGCCATGCTCGAGAAGTGCGTAAGCTACCGCGATAATTGGAGGCGCGAGAAAGAGCATCAGAAGCGTGAGAGTCATCACTTCACCAGGTAACAAGGCTGTAGAAAAAAGTCCCTAAAAAATAATATGCTTCCGGGTCAAACCGGGCCAGTTCAGACCACGGTTTTCTTCATTCATTCTTGAATGATGGCGATCAATGCGTTGCGCACTTCATCCAATCGGCCTTGTGCGACCAAGCCTGCCGCCGCTGCAAACAGAGAGACATTGGCCGTGAAGAGTTTTCCGGGACGCGCATAGCTTGCCCGCTGCAAGCCGCCCGACATGAAATCATCGGGCGCAAGCAGAATGGCGTGCGGGTCGGCGTAGGGGTTGCTGGTGATCTGGCAGGCGATCCAGTCGTCGCGACCGGCATCGGCCAGGAGCAGGGCGGGACGCAGCTTGCTGCGTGTGAGATCGGAAAACGGGAACGGCAGCAGGACTACCTGGCCGGCTGCAAATGCGCCCATGCTTCCTCTTCCTCGGGTTTCAGCCAGTCTTCCGCGAGCGCGGCTTCAGCCAGTTGCAGCGCTTCGTCAACCGACGGCTTCAGGAGCGTGAGCAATGCACGCCCAGCGGGAATCGTCTGCACGGGTTCCAGCGGATGGATATGTCCCGTTGCGTCAATTTCAACTTCGATGGTCTGCAGCATGGCGACCTCCTTCGGGCAATGCGCCTATTCTAGAACAATTAGGGACCACGCTTCCCCCATTCAGCGCCTGAACGATGGCGATCAGCAAGGTTCTTTGATCGATCTACGCCTCATCCCAAGGCTTGTCCACCATCCCGCCAACGTCGCGGCTGCCGTGCATCACCGCAAGCACGAGCACACGACCCGATTCAAGACGGTACATGATCCGATAGCCCTGAACGATGATTTCCCGCAGGGTTTTGTCTTCCGCCTCGGGAATCATGCGACCGCTCTCGGGAAAGGTTTTGAGCCGCTGCGTGGCAAGGACAACCCTTTCGGCAAAGCGCCGGGCATAAAATCCGGAATCCCGGCCGATGTAGCGAACAAGATCGTCCCGCGCGCATCCGACCACTCAAGCTTCATGGGTGAGATAGCGTTTCTCCATGTCTTCCTGCGAGGTGATCTTGCCTTCTTCAGCCGCTTTCAGCGAACGCTCCAGTTTCTGGCGCACGTAGAGGGCATACATGGCATCGTCGAGGCTTGCCTGATCCGGCAAGTGATCGGCGATATCGTGGACGATTTGTTTGACTGTTTGCATGGGATGACTCCTTGGAAAACCCGTTGAAACGCCATTCATTCTAGCCTGCCGTGCGTTGCTTCACTGTTTCGCAAGCCCGTCCCTTGTTCTGCCGATTGTTCTGAATCAAAGGTTCCAAACTCGAATTAGATTCCAGATTACGCGCCACCACGGTCAGGCCGCCAGCTTCAACTCGCACTGCAGGCCCGCACGGGTGGCCAGGGTCACCAGCATATCCAGACTGAACTTGTCCCATTTACCGCGCATCAGGTCGGATACGCGAGACTGGCTGATGCCCAGCACTTTGGCAGCTTCAACTTGCGTCCAGTTGTGCTTTTCGACCACCAGGCGCAGTTGCGCCATCAAGTCCGCGCGCATCGCCAAGATGGCCACCTCTTCCAGAGGGAAGCCCAGGTCGGTGAATACATTGCCGCTGGAGCGGGTGATTTTTTCTTTCATGATTCAATCTCCTATCAGCTTGTAGCCGCAGCCAGGTCAATGTCTTCCTTGCGGGTTTTCTGCGTTTTTTTGCGGAAGGCGTGCAGGACGTACACGGCATCCTCGAAGTTTGCCACGTAGATGACGCGCCACTCGCCCAGAACATGCACCCGGATTTCGAAAGCCCCCGCACCGACGGCGGGCATGGGCTTGAAGTCGGACGGACTCAAACCACGCTGAACCTGCCATAACTCGAAACCCGAAGCGCGCCGGGCCTCGAGCGGAAAGTCCGTCAGTTCGTCCAGACTGCCGCCCACGAATTTTGGCGCCTTCATTGCGACCAATA
>NCIF01000037.1 GCA_002256785.1 Hydrogenophilales bacterium 17-61-9 | reverse complement strand
GGACATTTACGAGCTGACCTATATCCGCAAGGATGGCAGCCGCTTCCCGGCGGTGGTGTCGGTCACGGCGCTGCGCGACGCGCAGGGCGCCATCATCGGATACCTGCTGATCGGCACCGACAACACTGCACGCAAGCAAGTCGAAGCAGAGCGGGCGCAACTCTATGTGGCGCTGCAGGACAAGAACGTCGAGCTGGAGAGCGCCAGGGCCGTGGCGGAAAATGCCAACCTCGCCAAATCGGAGTTTCTTGCCACGATGAGCCACGAGATCCGCACGCCGATGAACGGCGTGATCGGCATGATAGACGTGCTAAAGCAGAGCAGCCTCAACGGCGCGCAGATGGAGATGGCCAACATCATCCACGATTCGGCTTTTTCCCTGCTTGCCGTCATCAACGATATTCTCGACTTCTCCAAGATCGAGGCCGGCAAGCTCCAGATTGAATCCATACCCATGTCTGTCGCCGATGTGGTGGAAGGGGCATGCGAAAACATGAGCCACATGGCCTTGAAGAAAGGTGTGGAATTGACGCTGTTCACCGACCCGGCGATTCCCGCAGAGGTTCTGGGCGATCCGGGGCGACTGCGCCAGATACTGATCAATCTGGCGAACAACGCCGTCAAGTTTTCCAGCGGACAGCCGCGGCAAGGCAAGGTGTCGGTTCGCGCCCTGTTGGCTGAAAGCACACCAGAGCGGGTAACGCTGGAGTTTCATGTGGCCGACAACGGCATCGGCATGGATGAAGAAACCCAGGCACGGTTGTTTTCACCCTTTACTCAGGCTGATTCTTCCACCACCCGGAATTTCGGCGGAACCGGATTGGGGCTCGCCATTTCTCGCCAGCTGGTAAACATCATGGGCGGCGAAATCACCGTGCATAGCGAACTCGGTAAAGGCTCGCTGTTTGGTGTGCGCATCCCTTTCGTGTTGCTGACTGAACAGCGCGATGCAGGTCGAGATTTATCCCGACATGTCGGATTAAAACCCGACCAGCAACTGGTCGCAGGGCTGTCTTGCCTGGTGGTCGGTCCAGATGGTATGGCCGACGATCTGGCCACTTATCTCGCCTATGACAAAGCGCTGGTCGAGCGGGTGCCGGACTTGGCGGCTGCTCGTGAATGGCTGGACAGCCGTCTACCCGGTCCATGCATCGTGGTCATCGACACCGCAGGCAGAAAACCGCAGCTGGATGAGATGCGCGCCGCAACCCGCACCCACCCGGAACAGGAAGTCCGCTTCGTCGTCGTCGAGCGCGGACAGCGTCGAAGGCCGCGTTTGAAAGACTCAGACCTGGTGCAGGTAGATGGCAATGTACTTACCCGCAGTGTTCTGCTGAAGGCGGTGGCGATTGCATCCGGTCGAGCCAAAGAACCTGACCGGAAAGATCTGCCCGGCGAAGTCAAAGTGGCACGCACGCCGCTGTCCCGCGAGGAGGCGCGTCGGCGGGGCAGCCTGATTCTGGTCGCCGAAGACAACGAGATCAACCAGAAAGTCATCCTGCAACAACTCATGCTGTTCGGGCAAACTGCCGACATCGCCAACAATGGCCGCGAGGCGCTGAAGCGCTGGCAGAGCGGCGATTACGCCATCCTGATTACCGACCTGCACATGCCGGAAATGGACGGCTACGAGCTGACCGCCGCTATCCGCGCCGCCGAAGCCGGCAAGACCCGCATGCCGATTATCGCCTTCACCGCCAATGTGCTCAAGGGCGAAGCCGGGCGCTGCCTCGCTATGGGCATGGATGATTACCTGAGCAAACCGGTGCAACTGACCGAACTGAAAGAGATGCTGGAAAAATGGCTGCCGATTGTTACCTCTGATCCGATACCAGCCGAAACCGCATCAACCGACACGGCGCCACCCGCACCACCCATAGCCGGAGCGTCCGTAACGGTTGACGTGAATGTGCTCAAGGCATTGATCGGCGACGACGAGGCGCTGATCCGCGAGTTCCTGCATGATTTCTGCATCAGCGCTGCCAAGATAGCGGTGGAGTTGCGCGCTGCCTGCGCGGCGGGTCAGATAATGGCAGCCGGTACGGCGGCGCACAAACTCAAGTCCTCGGCCCGCTCGGTGGGCGCGCTGGCGCTGGGTGAACTATGCGCCGGAATGGAAAAGGCAGGCAAGGCTGGCGATACTGAAGCTCTGGCGGTGCTGTTGCCCAGGTTCGAGCTGGAGCTGGCCGACGTTGAACATTACCTTACGGGCTATTGAAATCACAATGGGGTCAACAATAACCGCAACGGTTTAATGATATGTTTCGTGCGGCGCATGGACTAAGCAATTAGGGGAGGCTGCCTTTATGGTGAGTAACTCTGCAATCAAGATTCTGGTGCTCGATGATGAGCCGTTCATGCTCAGGCTGCTGGCTCGCATGTTGGCAAATTTGGAATTTACCGCTGTCACTACCTGCGACAGCGGACGGGCGGCGCTGGAGTTGATCGACAGCCCGGACAGCCGCCCGGATCTGATATTGCTGGACATCAATATGCCGGAAATGGATGGGATCGAATTCGTGCGGCACCTGGTTGGGCATCATTATTCGGGCGCGCTCATTTTGGTGAGCGGAGAAAATGAACGGGTGTTGCAGTCCGTCGGGAAACTGGTGCGGGCGCATAAGATCACATGGCTTGGACATCTGAGCAAGCCCGTCACGCCTGAGCAGCTGGCTGCGCTGATTGAGAAGTGGGCGCCGCCATCGCAAGGCGCCATCCGGGCAGCGAAAAAAGTTTACAGTGCGAACGAGCTGGGTGCGGCCATCGCCAACGGCGAGCTGGTCAATTATTACCAACCCAAGGTGGCGCTTGCTACCGGTGAAGTCATCGGTGTGGAGACTCTGGTGCGCTGGCGTCACCCCAAGGATGGAATGATATTCCCCGACCAATTCATAGGTATCGCGGAACAACATGGGCTGATCGACGCACTGACCCATGCGGTGCTGAGCGGCGCGCTGGCACAGGCCAGGATCTGGCAGGATGCGGGGCTTACCTTGCGGGTAGCTGTTAATTTGTCCATGGACAACCTGGTCTCGCTGGATTTTCTGGATTCCGTTGTCGAGCTCACGGCCCAAGCGGGCGTGCCGCCCCAGGATATCGTGCTGGAGGTGACAGAAAGCCGCTTGATGCACGACCAGCGCGTACCCCTTGAAATTTTGGCGCGACTGCACCTGAAGCGCTTTCGTCTCTCTATCGATGATTTCGGCACCGGGAATTCTTCCTTGGCTCAGTTGCGCGACATTCCTTTCAGCGAACTCAAAATCGATCAAAGCTTCGTGCATGGCGCCTGGGCCAATGACACGCTGCGTGCGATGTTCGACGCCAGCCTTGGCCTGGCAAAACAACTCGGGATGGAAGCTGTGGCGGAAGGAGTGGAAGACCAGGCGGACTGGGATTTTCTGCGCCAGCAGGGCTGCGACCTGGCCCAGGGCTACTTCATTGCCAAAGCCATGCCGGCCGAGGATCTGCCCGCCTGGCTGGTCGTCTGGGAAACGCGTCGTCCAGAGGTAAACCCAACAAATACCCGACCAGGGGCAAATTGAAAATGTACCAGGTTGCCTTTTAGTCAGAAAAGTTACCCGGCAACACAGCATCGTTTTCTATCCCGATTGAACCCTCCCAAACGGCTTACCAAGGCTGCGTGGCAGAGCACAATGTAACTTGGTTTGCCGTTGTTCGTTGACGATTGATGCGCTAGAGTTGTCGCCGCGCAAACTGAGTCCATCTCCCACGCCAGCAAAAGCACATGGCTTCCGACGGTAGAACTGACGGTAAGGTGTGATGCCGAGAACAGCGAAAGCCAGGTTTCATGCGGGCTTCCGGCCTTCTGAAACAATAGAGTGGGAGTGACTTGCGTTCCTGAGCGACTGTTCAATCAGGAAAGGATTGCGCCCGTCGATGTGGTGATTCACACAATCAACGCGTTGACGAGTTAAGGCGACCGCCTGGATCGGAAAAGTCCGCTCTGTTCGCCGGCGTTTCGGCAGCGAGGTGCGCCTTCGGCGTCCCATGGCGTCCGGCGTATCCGCATATGCCCGCTCCTCGCTGTTTCCAGCGGCAGGCGGGCAAGCTCATTCCACCGTGACCGAAAAGTTCACCGTGCCTTTGGCGTCCGGGGCGAGCGCCCCGTCGAAAATCCATTCGATCCCGCCGCGCGTGTCGAGCGCAGGCTGCTGGCCGATGCGGCAGGCCGTCAGGTCTTTCGGCAGCGTCGCGCAGGCGGCGGAAGCGAAGCGGGTATAGGCCGGCGTGGCGTCGCGCACCGTCAGGCGGCTGATGGGCTCGGGGCCGGTGTTGTGGTATTCGATGGTGTAGGTGAGGACTTCGCCGGGCGAGGCGCTTTCCTTGTCCACCGTCTTCGTGAGATGCAGCGTACCGTCTTCGCCCAGCGTGGTCACGTCGTCCTGCGCGTGGCGGGCGGAAAGGTCGCTGGCGTCAAATGCAAAGCTTGCTGACAGGGTGCTGCGGTTGCGCGCGCCGCTGCTTGCGCCGGCCGGGGCGTAGACCTTGAGGATCAGGCATACGCGTTCGTTGGCCGCTACCGTTAGCGGGCCGGCGATGACCGCATCGTCGTTGTCGAGCGCACCGCCGCAATCCAGGTCGCGGTACAGTGTCCCGCTCCAGTCGGGCTCGGTCTGGACGATGGCGAAGGCCGCTTCGCCGCGCGTGCCGGCAATGAATTCGTGGGGATAGAAAACGGCGCTCCCCGGCGCGGCATGGCCCTGGCCGCTGTGCAGCAACTGGCTGGCCTTGACGTCGCCGAAGTCGACGCCGGCGTAGCGCGTGCCGGCGGCGGGAGAGAAACGCAGGGTGTCGGTGGCTCGCGCGTAGTTGCCGCCCGTGTTGCCGGGATCGGCGCCGGTGGAGACGTGGCCGGCGGGATTGATTTCCATCACGCTCACCTCGCCGGTGGTGGCCGGCAACCACAGCACAAAGCCGCCGTCGGCATCGGTCAGCGCCTGACCGAGCGGGGCATCGCCGCTGTCGAGCGCCTTCACCGTGACGCCGGCGATGCCCGGTTCCTCGTCCTCGCGCCGGCCGTTGTTGGCGATGCCGCTGCTTGCGCCGTGGTCGCGGAAGACGCTGCCGGCGAGTCGCGATCCCCGGTAGAGGCCGAAGTTCTGCCCGCCCGTTTCTTCCGCGCCCATGACGACTTCGCGCCGGTGATCGGGCGCCTCGGTGCCGATCCAGTCGGCGGGCGAGCGGGGCGTCGTGTCGGTGGTGCTATTTTCAGTGCCCAGCACCAGGGTGTAGGCAGCCGGGGCCACGGCGGCGAAGCTGTAGGCGCCGGTGCCCGGATCGGCGGCGGCGACCTGTTCCACGCTGCCGTCGCGCAGCAGTTTGACCCAGGTGACCACACCGATGCCGGCCTCGCCGCCGTCGCGCACGGCCGAGTGGTCGGCGTCGTCGTAGACCGACCCCGAGATGCCGCAGGAACGGCTGGTGCCGTTGACGGTGACGGACATCTCGCCGAAGCGGATGCCGAAAGGTTCCAGCATCGGGTCCACCAGATCGACCAGCAACTGCGTCGCCAGCGGCCCCAGGGTGTCGGACACGGCCGTCTGCAGCGCCGGCAGCAGCACGTCGTCCATGGCGCCCAGGCTCGGGTTGAGGCGCAGTTCGAGATTTTCGACGAGGCCGGCGGCCAGCGCCGAACCGGCGGCGGTACTGCTGCCGAGGGTCTGCGTTTCGGGATAGGGGCCGGTGAAGTAAAGCGTGCCGCCTGCGGGTTTCTCGCCGCGGGCGTAGCTCCTGGCCTCGATGTCGGCGGTGGTGCCGTTCATGTCGACGCTGCCGATGACGGAATAGTCCAGGTCCGTGGCCGGGTCGATGGCGCGGTTGGGGTCGAAGAACACGCTGTCGGCGATGCGGCCCAGATAGACGTCGGCCGCCCCCGGCGCGGCCTGGATGGTCACCGCATTGCTCGCGGCATCGACCGCCGCGATGATGCCTTC
Source organism: Hydrogenophilales bacterium 17-61-9 (assembly GCA_002256785.1). Lineage (GTDB taxonomy): Bacteria > Pseudomonadota > Gammaproteobacteria > Burkholderiales > Thiobacillaceae > Thiobacillus. The sequence goes on along the minus strand of NCIF01000037.1, from coordinate 9,628 downwards.
GGAGCGGCCGACGACGACGTAGAGTTCCATGCGGCCGAGGCTCGCCGTCGCGCCGTCCACCGGCAGCGGGGCATCCACCAGGTCCACCTCCAGCTTGAGCCGCATGGCGCCGGAATGGAAGGTGGTGCCCGCCGGGCCGCATACCATGCGCGGCGGCTCCACGGTTTGCGCCTGCACGGTGATGGAATTGACCACGCCGCCCATGCCGGCCGCCTCGCCGCTTACCACGGTCGGTGTCGGCGCGCCGCTGCCGCTGCTTTGCACCTGGAGCGCGCCGGTGAACAGGTCGAGGCCGTTGACGGTGGTGTCAGATAGCGACTCGGCCGGCGCCGCGACCGTCATCAGGTCGGACAGGCGCAGCGTGCCCGGCACCGCCGCCAGTTCCTGGCGCAGCCGCTCATAGGCCGCCGCCGCTGCGGCGTCGCCCTCGGCCTGGGCGGCGGCGGACAGGGCGGCCGCCAGTTGTGACGGCGTGATCGGCGCATCGAGTGCTTCAGCCAGCGTCGTGGCTCCGGTGTATTGCTCCAGGGCGGCGACCAGGCTCACCAGTTTCACGTCGCTCTGGGCCAGGCCGTTCCAGTCGGCGGCGCTGAGGTTGAAGGCGCTGCCGGTCATGCTGCCGGCCACCGCGTTGAGCAGGCTGGCCCGCTGCGAATCGACGCTCGCCAGGCGTGGCCCGGCGCTGACGCAGGCGCCGGCGGTGCAGGCGGCATGGGTTTGCGTGACGGAAAAAACCAGCACGAGGAGCAGCAGCAAACGATGCATCATCATTATTCCCCCGACAGTCCGGCCAGGCTGCTTTCGTCGAACTTGAAGCGCAGCCGGATGAACACGCCTTGCGCCGTCGGCTCGGCGGGCGCCAGGTCGCTGTCGCGATAGCCGAAGACGTTGTAGCCGGCGGAGATCCACAGGTTGTTCGCCGCGCGATAGCCGATCTCGCCGCCCAGGCCCCACTGGCGGCCGCCCTGGCGGTCGGCGAGCAGGCTGGCGAGGACGCCGGCATCCCAGCGCTCGCCAAAATCGCGGCCGATGCGGCCGGCGACGAGCACGGCGGCATGGGTCGAGGCGATGTCCTGCGCGTTCTCCTGCACCCATTTGGCGCCGACCCGGCCGCTCACATCGAGGCCGGACCGGGCCTGCCAGTGGACATGGGTCGAGACGATATGGGCCGTGCGGTCGGCCAGGGTTTCGTCGGCAATGTCGGTCTGGCGCTCGGTCTTCAGTTCATATTTGCCCAGGCCGTTCCATCCCCCTTCGGCCGGGCCGCGATAGGCCAGGCCTGCTTGCAGCCACTCCCGCACACGCTCGCTGGCGGAATCCTTGCCTTGCGTGAGGTCGAAGGTGTTCTTGCCGAGCAGGCTCCAGCCGCCGTCCAGCTTGCGCGCCAGGCCGAAGGTGGAGAGCAGGCCGCGTTCGCGGGCGGCATCGCGCAGTTCCAGCCGCGCCGTGCCTTTCCACAGCGGGTTGGCGGTGTAGGCGATACCGAAGGTGAGCGCCGTCGCTTCGTTGTCCACCAGCAGCGCCGGCGAGCGCGACAGGGCATGGATGCGTTCGAAGCTGCCGTCGATCGTCAGGCCTTCGCGCACGCGCCAGCGGTTGCGCAAGCCCATGGCGGCTTCCGCATCGCGCCCGGAAAGCGCACTGGCCGCCCGGTATTCGGAGAACACCCGGCCTTCGCCGTCGCCGGCGGGGGCGTCCATACCGAAGACCGTGGTGTTGTGGCGCTGGTCCGGCGTCAGGCCGTAGATGCCGGTCATTGATGACACCAGTTCGTGGCGTCCGTACAGGCGCGTACCCGATGCCATGCGGTAATCGCCGCCGACGGCGAGCAGGTGCCTGGCGGAATCGCTGACGTCCTGTTCGCCTTCGACGAACATGCTGGCTTGCGGCAGGGCCGGCGGTTGCCAGGTGGCCCGGGCCCGCACGCTGGTGGTATCGAGCGGCGTTGCGCCGAGGCTGCCGGCGAAGGCGGGTGTCGCCGTTTCATGGGCGACGCGCACGCCGGCTTCCAGCCGCAGGTTGGCGTCATAGCTGCGTTCCACGGCCAGCTGGCCGCCTTCGCGCGTGCCGCCGCTCGCGACATCCCGGCTTTGCAGCCATTCGGCCTTGAGCCGGGTGCGTTCGTCGATGCGCCAGGTGGCTTTTGCCTTGGCCTCGCTGCGTCCGCGAGTGAGCAGGGCGGAGGGATTATCGAAGGCCGGATCGGTGCGGACGATGCTGAGGCTGGCTTCCAGCGGGCCGTCCTTATGCTGGATTTCGACGCGCCGGCCGGTGCCTGTGCCCAGGCTGTCCCTGCTGCTGCTCGCCGCTTCTGCAATCAGGGTGGTGCCGGTGGCGAGTTTGACGACGGCATTGACGCTGGCGAGCCGGTAGCGATCCTGCGGATTCTGGTCTGCGGCGATGCTCGCGCCCAGGCTGAGCGCTTCGTTCAGCTTGACGCGGCCGCTGGCGCCGCCGATCCAGAACAGGTCGCCGCCTTGTTCCACCTCGTAGCTGACACGCAGCGACTGCCCGTTGAGATCGGCATCCACGCTGGCGAGCGGCGCGCGCAGCAGGATGCGTCCGGCCAGCGGCTCGATCTCGTAATCGACGAACGGCGCCAGCAATCGGGTCTGGATGACCAGCGCCGGCTGGTTGCCGTCGCGCGTCAGCACTTCCACTTTCTCGCTGCCCGCAATCAGGTTGCCGAGCTTGAGCAGGAAGGGGCCGGAGGTCCCGTTCGCGGGGAATTCCTCGACCACCTGGCGGGTGCTGTCGCGCGAGAGAAAACTGTCTGCCGTTACGGTGTCGTCCTCATAGTGGTGGCGCAGGCCGGTCAGGCTGCGGCGGTAGCTGCCGAGCTTGCGTTCGGGGGTGGCCGCGGCGGTGGCGTAATCGCCATAGAGCAGCCAGGAGCGGTTCTTGTCGATGCGGACATAAAGCCGGTCCGACGAGCGGGCCTCGGCGCCGCGGCCGCCGGCATCGCCATAGACCGGATAGAAGCGGTCGGGCTGGAAATCGCGCCGGAGCTTTTCGCGCGTCTCCTTGTCGGAGTCGTAGGCCAGCGTCAGCAGCATGTCGCCGCGGATCTTGCCCTTGAGGAACAGCGCGGCGCGCGCGCCGGCGGCGATTTTGCCGTCGGCGCCCTGGCGCGAAAAGTGTTCCAGTTCGCGCTCGAAACCGTCGGCGGCGCGGGCCGGGGCGAGGCGGGCCAGGGAGAGATCGCTGAGATGCAGGCTGCCTTCGATGACGCCTGCCGCCACCAGCGGCCGCAGCGCCGGCAGGAAGTCGAGCGTGACCGTGCCGCGCGCGTTGCCGCTGGCGGCGGCGAGCCGCGCCGGCCCGGCCTCGGCGGGGGGCAGCAGCAGGACGTCGGCGCGGCCGCCCTCGATGAAGAGGCGCAGTTCCCGGGCCGGGGCGGCGGGTTGCCAGCGGCCGGCCGTGCTGGTCAGCACGACTTCGGTGCGCGCCGCCACCGCCACACCGTCCGCGTCCGTGAGACGTACACCGATGCGCAGCGGCGTCTTGCCGTCGGCCACGGCATCGAGGCGGGCCGGCAGCAGTTCGATCTTCGCCAGCGGCCCCGGCGCGATCACGGTGTGCTCAATTTCACCGCGCAGGTTGCCGAAGCCATCGTGCAGGGACAGGCGCAGGCGGTTCTCGCCCGGCCGCAGATCGACCCCCACGTAGTCGCGGACTTCGACCCCCTTCGCTTCCGCCACGCGGCGGGTGCCGATGCGCGTTTCCGGCACGAGCGCGCCGTTGATTTCCAGCCGCAGGTCGCCGCCGGCCGGGCCTTTGACGCGCACCAGGGTCTGGGCCTGGGGCAGGATGGCGCCCGCGGCGGGGAAACAGGATCGCGGGCGCCGGGTCGAGGGCCGCAGGATTGATCTCGCCGGGTTGTGCCTTCTTCTGCCTGGGCGGCAGCGGCGCGGCGGCCGGCAGCGTCCGCCGCGCCTGCAGGGCCGCTTCGACTTCCGCTGTGCAGGCGAGACGGAAATCGGCGCGCAACAGTTCGCCGTTCTTCACGTCGGCGAAGCGGCTGGCGCCGTCTCCGGCATGGCGCGCATCGAGGGCGATGAAGCGCGCGCCCGCCGGCAAGCCGAGGGGATCGGGCTTGACCACGTGGGTGCGCGGCAGCACGTTCTCGAAGTGGTAGCGGCCGGCGCTGTCGGTGGTGGCCCAGCGGCCGTCCTCCAGCCAGACTCGCACGCCCGCGATCCCCGGCGTGCCGGCGCAGTCGGCGGCGATGGTGCCGACGATGATGCCGCGGTCGCTGAAGACGCCCAAATCCACCTGGACCCGCGCGGTGGCGACATTGCTGGTGTAGGGCAGCGGCGCGACGCTGGCCGCCTGCGCCCGGTTGATGCCGTCGCCGCGGGCGGCGCCGGGGCCGAGGCGCAGCCGGTAGCGCAGCGTGGCCGTGGCGTCCTGGGCCAGGTTGCCGATGTCGAAGACTAGGGTTGCGGTCTGGTGCGTCGGCGCCAGCGGCGCGCCGTTGAGGCGTGCGCTGCCGGTCTCGAAAATGAAGCCGAAGGGCAGGCTGTCGGTCACGCTGACGTCGCCCAGGTTGGCGCCGGCGGCGTTCTTCACCGTCACCGTGTAATCGACGAATTCGCCGATCTCGGCCCGCTCGCGCGCCGCGGTTTTTGTCAGCACGAGGCCGCGCCCGGCCGGCGCGTCCAGCGGAAGGTCAGCGGTCACCGCGCCGGTGGCGGCATTCACGGCAAAGGGCCGGCCGTAGGAGGCGGCGGGGTTGATGGTCCGCCCGCCGGGTTGCAGGGCGGGCGGCAGTTGCGAAGCGAAGGTATAGGCACCGGGCGGCGTCACGATCAGTTGGTAGATGCTCGGCGCCACGCGCGGAAAGGCATAGCGGCCATCGAACCCGGTCACCACAGTGGCGGGGGCCGGCGTCAGGCCATCCTCCTCGAACACCTGGGCATCCCCGCCGGCATTGCCGCCGTTGCCGTCGCCGCTGACGTCGATCAGGCGCACGGTCGCGCTGGCGATGGGGAGGTTGCTGCGGCTATCGAACACCACGCCGGACGGGTCGATCAGCAGTTGCGCTTCGACCATGGCGCCGCCGCCGCAGTCGGGCAGCCGCGCGATCAGACGGTCGTTCTTCGCAACGCCCAGCAGGCCGTCGTCCGGCACGGCTTCATCTTCGCCGGCGCTGTAGGTCAAGAGGTCGCTGTCGATGCGAAAGATGCCGGAGTTGGGTGCGGTCTCGGTGGCGGCGAAGGATTCGGCATCGCCGGCGAGGGCGGTGTCGAGGCTCAGCACCAGGCTTTCCGCGCGCAGCGGATCGCGGTTGCAGCTGGCCGCATCGATCTGGAGAAAGAAGGCCTCGCCCACCGCAGCCGCGCCCTTGGGCTGGGCGTAATCGGGATCGGCGTAGTAGACGATGCGTGCCGGGCGCGCCGGCAGGGGCTGGCGCACGGTGTTGGAGTCGGTGCTGCCGACTGCGTCGCGCAGGCGGGCGGTGTTGGCAAGGGTTCCGGACGCGTTGGCGTGCAGGCGCAGGGTCAGGGTGGCGCTCGCGCTCTGGCCCGCAGAGAGGGCGGTCAGGCCGATGGCGGCGGCGTCGACCCGGCTGGCGTCAAGCGGGGTGCCGCTGTGCCAGACGGTGTCAGCCTCGCCGCTCAGGTGATGGAGGGCCACGCCCTGGCCGGCGATGGACACGAAAGTCGTATTGGCCGGCAGCACATCGGAAAGCAGGATATAGCGCGCAGCAACCCCGTCCACGGTCAGATTCAGCGGCTGTGCCGGCGTGTCGCCGTGATGGGTGGCGAGCAGGCCGTAACGGATGTCCTCGCCGGCCTGGGGCGCGCGGGTCAGCGCGCTCTTGACCACGCGCGCGGTGGCGTCGCGGCTGAGACCGACGCGGTCGGTATTGTGCGCAGCGATGCGCTGCACGGTGCTTTCCGCGTGCAGGGTGAGGCTGGCGTCGCCGCTGGCAGCGGCCGGCACCTGGCCGAGCGCAATCAGGTCGACGGCGGCGCCGGGCGCCAGGGTGATGCCGTCGACTTCAGCCTCGCCGGCGTCGGCCAGGCCATTGCCGTTGGCATCGTGCACCAGGCGCAGGCCAGTGAGGTCGAAGCCGTCGCTGCCCGCATTGCGCAGGGTCAGGGTATAGGTGGTCACGGCATTGCCCGTGTTGGTGAGACGGTGGACGAAGCGCGCTTCGCTGCCCGGCGGAAAGTCCCGCTGCTGGTCCTGTTCCAGCCGCAGGGCTTCCCTCGCGGCCACGCCGAGGCGCACCGCGTTGGACGCGAACCGCGCATGCAGGCCGTTGACCGGATCGAACCAGACCGCTTCGGCGCGGTTCTCGATGAGGCTGCCGGCCAGGGGCGCGGCCGTGGCCGCCGCCGGCTGGGCGGCGAAGCCCAGGGTCAAGGCCAGCGCGAACGCCGTGACGAAGCGAGGAAAGCGTCTCATGCGGCGGCATCGCTCAGGGATTGATGCGCACGCCGAAGCTCAGGGTGATCGTCTGTCCCGGCTTGAGGGTGCCGATGAGGGCTTCCACCCGGCCTGCCGTGCCGTCTGTCGGCGCGCTGACGCTGCCCTGCGATGCCGCAGCCGGCGTCGTTGCGCTGTAGGTGGTGTAGGCCGGCGTGGCGTCGCTGAGGGTGACGTCGGTGACGTCGGCGATGCCTGCGTTGGTGGCGGTGATGCGGTAGCGCACACAGCTTCCCGGCGCGGCGCCGTCCGCCGGCGAGGTCGCGGCGTAGGCCGTGTCGGGCGCACCGTCGCAGGCCGCATCGACGGCCTGTTCCTTGACCAGGCGCACCTGGCCGGCGATGACGCGGGTGTTGTCGTCCACCGTCACCGCGGCCGGGGCGTCGACTCCGTCGATCACGCCGCTGGTGGTGGCGGTCAGCGTGGTCTTGTCGCCGGCGCCGGGCGGCGCGCCGGAAGGCGCGTAAACCTTGACGAACAGGGTGGCCGTTTCGCCGGGGGCCAGACCGCTGCCCGAACCGCCGTCGATGTCGGCGAGCTGGGTGACCAGGGGATCGGCGGCGTCGAGAATGCCGTCGTCGTTCTTGTCCCAGTACAGCGCGGCGCTGAAGCCGTCGCCGCTCGATGCCAGGGTGAGCGCGGTCTGGCTGGCGCTTGCGGCAGCCCCTTCACGGACGTTGCCGCCGTTGCTGATCGTATGGGCATAGACCACCGAACCGCCGGCCTGGATCTGGCCGCTGTGGCTGGGCGTGAGGCTCAATCCCCGCACGGTGTTCACCGTCACCGCGTCATGGATGCGGTCGCCGGCGCCGGAGTTGGGCGACAGGGCGCGGAAGTAAAGATCGGTGGTGCCCGGCTCCTGGCCGGCGGGAATCTTCACGTCGGCGTAGACCAGCTTGCTGCCGCCGCCGTCGATGATGCCGGTGTCGGTGATGACCGCCCCGCTGGCGTCGCGGAACGTCACGCTCCAGCCGGCGGGCAGGGTCTGCGAGGCAAAGCTGCCGTCGCCGCTGGCGGCGAGGCTGAAGCTGTCGGACACGCCGCTGCCGTTGTTCACGTGCAGCGTGAAACGGCTGGTGGTGCCAGGGTCGGCGCGGTTGGTGACCACCGCCGCACCTTCCGGACCGACGCCGGCGCCGGGCGCGGCAGGGCCGGCATCGTTGTTGGTCAGATCGACACTGTTGCCGACGATGGCCGACAGCGTGTCGGTGGTGTTCGCGCTTACAGCTGGATCGGCACCCGAGGTGGCTGTCTTCTGCACCGTGTAGGGACCGCCCGTGGCCCCCGGCGGCAGGATGGTCTTGAGCACCACGGTGGTGGAGGCGCCGGTAGCCAGCGGCCCGGTGTCTGGCGTGCCGTTGCCGTTGCTGTCGATCAGCGGCGTGGCGCCATCGGCCTGGTAGAGGACGAAGGTTGTGCCGGACGGAAAGCTGGTGGTGCCGATGGTCATGTCGAAGCTGTCGGTGCCATTGCCGGTGTTGGTGACGACGTTGGCGAAGGCCACGGTACCGCCCTGGGTGGCGCTGGCCACGGTGTCGCCGCTCATGGCGACGGCGTTGCTGCGGCTGACGCTGAACTGCACGGTGTTGGTATTGCCCGGCGCCACGTCGGCGCTGCCGTTGTTGTAGGCATAGGTCGCCGTATTCGCGGTGGCGGGCTGGGCTCCGGATGCCAGGTCGGGCGCGATGTTCACCTGGAAGCTCAGACGTCCGCTGCTGCCCGCTGCCACCGAGGCGATGACGGCGGTGACCCGCCCGGACTGGGTGATGTTCCAGTCGTAGACGATACCGCCCTGGCTGTTGGTGTTGTCGGCATCGCTCAGCACGGTGCCGCCGGTGGCGCTCCAGCGCGCGCTGTTCGGCACATACAGCATGCCCGCGGGCAGCACGTCCATCAAAGTGAGGGTGCTCGCCGCGACGTTGCCGCTGTTGGTGTAGGTCAGCGTAATGGTGCGGGGTCCGGAAGGCGACGGACCGGAGGTCTGGTCCATGGCCTTGGTGACGTTGATGACGGCGTTGGTGGTGACCGTGGTGGTGTCGGTGTTCGACGCCGTGGCGCCGGGCGCGAAAACGCTGCCGGCAGTGAGCACCAGCGCATTGGCGGCGCCCGCGGTTGCCGAAGCCGGCACCGTGCCCACCGCGACAAAGCGGAACTCGGCGCCGGCCGCCAGGGTGCCGGTCGAGGTGATGGGCGTGGTGTCGTCCGGCACGCCGTCGCCGTCGGCATCGGCGTACAGGGTCATACTGCCGAAGCTGAAGTCGCCGCCGTTGCTGGTGGCAAGCGTATAGCTGTCGGCGCCGTTGCCGGTGTTGGTGAGCGTGTGGGGGTAGGCCACCTGGCCGCCGGGCGTGACGTATTTCGCGCCGTTGGCCGTCAGGGTCAGGGCCGCCACCTGCTGCACCACGGTGGTGACGGTGTTGGAGGTGACGGTGCGGGTCACGTTGGCATTGTCGGTATAGGTAGCCGACGCCTGGTTGCCGATGCGGGTGCCGGCCGCCGGGGTATCGGCCCGGGCCGGGCCGCTGGCGAACAGCCAGATCGCTGCGACCAGAATCAGGAAAGAAAGGGTGAGCCAGGCGGACGGGCGGCGAACTCTGGCGATGCGTGCGCGGGCGGTTGTCATTTCGCACCCCCTTGTTGCGTATTGCGTGGGGCGGCGGCAAGGGTTGCCGTCACTTTCATGCGCACCTTGACCACGGCGCTGGCGCCGGGGGCCAACTCGCCCAGATGCCATTGCAGATAGCGGTACTCGGCGACCGGCACCGGCCGTATCTCGCGACGACCGTCCGGCAGCGTCACGGCCCGAGTGAGCGGCGCCGGCGTGAAGCGCCGGCCGTCCACGCTGGCATTGACCGCTGGCGGCGATGCGCTGCCGGGGAGGTATTCGAGGCCCTGCGCCGGCACCGGTACGACGGCCTTGACCTGGGCGGTCGGCATCTTGCCCGTGTTACGGTATTCGGCGCGGTATTCGAGCAGGTCGCCGGGCTGCGCGGCATCGGCCGGCAGGTGTTTTTCCTGGCCGTCGACGATCGCGATTTTGTGCACCGTCAGCTTGATGTTCAAGGGTTCCGGTTCGGGGGCCGCCCACGCATGGGACGTGGTGACGATTACCATCATCACGGCGGCAAGGAAGGGAATGGACGATTTCATGCGTTCTCCTGGAAGAGGGGTACTGGACGGCGATGTATCA
>NCIF01000208.1:4962-6112 GCA_002256785.1 Hydrogenophilales bacterium 17-61-9 | reverse complement strand
CGACCCTCTCCAGATCGGAACGGGTTTCATCGCTTACACGGATGGTAATGGTAGCGCTCATCTTTCGGCCTCATTGTGTTGTACACAAAGAACACATTGTATTGTACGCCCGTAAAATACCATAAACTTCTGGGCATCGACCCGGTGGCCAAGCTTGACGGCACGCAGGAGACCATTGCCATTGCCTTCGCCCTGCCGAAAGGCCTGGCTTGAACACCTGACCCATCCGCCCGTTCACGGGCACGACGCAAGCCTGACCGTGCGCGGCCGGCCTGTGCTGCTGATCACAATTTGCCTTGCCCCGCCTTGATCCGATTGCTGGCACAAGGTCAGGGTGCCGAACTGCCACGCCCCTGAAACCAGCCTGGCGACCCCTGTGGGCGCATAGGAAATATAGTTTGAAACAGGACCGTTGCCCGTCAGAATCAAATTCGACGGCAAGGCGGGCTGCGTCAGAACCACCGCCTCTCCCGCGTCCAGCGCGGCATTGTTATTGACATCGTGAAACACGATCCAGCCCTGCTGCCAGCCGCCGCTTGTGGAACAGGCCACGCCGCTGGCCGATTTGCACAACGCCGCGCGGCTGTTGCGCTTGATCGCCTCGCTGCGCGCCAGATGCAGGGAAGAAACCAGTTCATTGGTGGCGCTCGCCAAACGACTGCCGCCGATGAAAGAAGCAAAACCGGGAATGCCGATCGACAGCAATATTGCGGATACCGCCAGCACAACCATCAGTTCAATAAGCGTGACACCCGACTGATTCATCGCATCTCCTCCCATCCACTCGTTTTGAGTCTAGGGTGGCACGCCGGGCCGGAACAAGCTATACAACTTTAGTCGTAGCCTTACCGAAAACACGACTAACAAGCTGATTTAAATAGGTAATTATTCAACATCCAAGTACAAAGAGCGTACCTGACAAAGGGTAGCGTCCCCTTTAGGATGGCGTTGACCGAAATTATTATTGTACATACACTATATTAAATGGAAATCGCCTACGACTCCGTCAAGAATTATCGCAACATACGCGAACGCGGGTTGTCCTTCGCACGGGTTGCGGAGGTCGATTTCAATACTGCGCTGATATTCCCGGATACCCGGAAGGAGTACGGCGAAACCCGCTACATCGCCCTATGCTATCTGGATGGCC
>NCIF01000208.1:0-4946 GCA_002256785.1 Hydrogenophilales bacterium 17-61-9 | reverse complement strand
TGCATGTACTGTGTTTTACCGAGACCGGGATGGGAATACGGGTTATCAGTTTCCGCAAGGCGAACGCAAGAGAGGTAAAAAGACATGGCAAGCCGCAAACCATTGATTGACGAGGACGGCGAAGTCCGTGAACTGACTGCCGAAGCGTTGGCAATATTCAGGCCCGCCGCCGAAGTACTGCCGCCCTCACTCATCAAAAAACTTGGGGTACGCGGGCGCCCCAAATCGGCGGTCACCAAAGAGCGCATTACCATCCGCTTATCCCGTGAGGTGGTTGAAACCTTCCGTGCAACCGGCGAAGGCTGGCAAACCCGTATGGACGAAGCCTTGCGGGAATACGTCAAAGCGCACCGTTTGGGCTAACAGCGGCAAAGGGGACGCTATGCAGCGGCTTGAGTACCGGCACCCGGCACAATCCGTCGTCGGTTGCAGGAACAGCAACCAGGTGAACTGGGTTGATCACGGGCACAAATAAAAGGTAGCGTCCCTTTTCATGTGCACTTTACTTGTTATTCAACTGCACAAACCGGTTGTGGTTTTCGTGACGCTCGGCCGCCCGGTCGCGCTAATCGTGACTACCCGCTCCTGACTGCCCGCGGTGGGGGTAGCGCGGCAGACCGTCAGCGCGGCAGGAAGCGCGGCGTCAGAAGTCACCCCCACGCCTGACGGCCGAAAGCCGAAGCTGGTCGCGCCGTCTGCCTCGGTCATTTTAAATCCCGTCGGCAGCGCCTGCTGGCGTAGAACGATCGTCCCATCCGTCGCCCGTACAATCCACCCCTGCTCCCATCCGCCTGCCCCGCAACTCGTGCCGTTGCTCGAAACGCACAGGCTCACCACCGCATTGCGTTTGATCGCCTCGCTACGCGCCTGATGCGCACTGGCGACAAAATTGTTGGACAAAGAGCCAAGCTTGCTGCCCAGCGTAACCTCGTTGAAAGACGGCACCGCGATCATCAGCAAAATGGCCAGCACCGAAAGCGTGACCATCAGTTCGATCAAGGTGAAACCATCCTGAGGCCCTTGATCGCTCGTTGCCCGCCCCTCCCTTCCGGCCTGCATCGTCAGTCCTTTCATCATTGCTGGAGATACCAGTAAACCCGACTCTTGGGCTGATTGGCCATGACCGGCGGCGGCGGATCGGTCCCCATCAGCGGCGATGAGGGGTCGCATCCGATACAGAACGGAACGGTTTCCCCGCTATCGAGCGTCACCATGCCGGCCACGGGCGAAGGCGGCAGCCCGCCCCCGGCAACCGTCCGGGATCGGCTTTCCGTTCCATTCATGTTCGTGGCGTTGGCGTAGGAAACATTGTAGACGCGCGATGTCCCGAGGCCGGGGGTGCACACATTCGGGTCCGTAATTACAGGGGCCGGCTCATGCGTGAGGAAGGTTACCGTGCCAAAAATCGTAATCGCACTGGTCACCGTCTGCTCCCCCGCCCCCAACGCCAAGGCCCAGCCCTTTTTGCCCTGCACGGTGGCAAGGGTCGGGCTGGCGCCGTCATTGGCAATAGGCTCCAGCGAGTTCATGCAGATCACCGCTGAGCCGCAATTATCACTCTCCGATGTCAGCCAGGCCGGATCGCTCGGGTCGTCCTTCAACATGAAAAATTTGTTGGCCACGCTCATCGCCGCCGTGTAGCTATTCAGTGGCTTTTCGCGATCGCCGGAACCCAGCAGCAGGATATATTGATCGTTGTCCTTCACGATGTCCGGCATAAAGATGAATTTTCTGGCATCGGCACCGGATCCGCCCAGCGCAGCGATCTTGGTGATGGTCCAGAGGTCCGGAGCCGTGTTCTCGAAAGGCGTATTGGCATCGGCGCCGGAAATGCGATAGACGTTGCCGCCCATATCTGCCGCATAGGCCCACTCCGCCATGCCGGTCGAGCTGCTGTTCACCACGAACACATCGGCCACCACCGCGCGATCGGTGTTCAGCGTTTTCAACAGCGTCCCGGTATCCGCGTCCAGAATGTAAATCTTGTTGCCCTTGGTCGACGCACAGCCGCCTGTTGCCGGATCGCCATCCTCGCAGGGGTCGTAGCCGCCCGCCATGATCAGCATCGGTTTTTCGGTGCCGGCGCCGCTGGCCGAATATCCCCGTGCCTTCAACGGATTGGGCGCGGCCCAGGTCTGGCCAATTTCGGCGAAGCCGGTGTTGCAGTCGGCGTCGCTCACCGAGCCATCATCCTGGAAGTTATTGGGACACCCCAGCTTCCATTTCAATGCGGGTGTCGCAGGCGTGGTGACATCGAACGCATAGATCGACCGGCCGCCGCGGCGCATGGTCCCGTAAAGCCAGGTGTTGCTGCCGTTTCTGTACGCGGTAATCACGCCATCGAAGCCGTGCTGTTCCTTGAACTTGATGGGCGTGGTGTTATCGTAGATGCGCTTGATGTGCGGATAAAACTCGGGCGCCATGAACGACCACAATTCCCCGCCGCCATCCCGGTTGCCGTTGATCGCGCGCAGCATGCCGTCATTGGCGCCATAGAACACCACCACGCCGCCGTTATCCGCGCCAAAGTCGATCGCCACCGGGCGGGAATGCACCACGTCGCCATGCACCAGGGGCCGGATCGGGTGAGACAAGCCGAGTTCGCGAGGGTCTTTCAGGTTCTCGCCTCTGGCCCAGTTGATCAGGTCATCCCGGTTCGTCGCACCCGGATCGAGCAAGGCCTGCGTGATCGCCTCATTACCCGTGTTGAAGTTGGTCAGCGCGGTGCACCCAGCCTGGGTGGGCGAGCACGTATAGACTTTGCGATCAACTGCTTTTGCGCTCGCGTAAGCCGCCGCACCGCGCAGCATATAGGCCTGCCCGCCCTTTTCCACGATGTTGCCGTCCGGAGTGTTCGACTTGGCCGAGTTCGCGATGGACAGACAGGAGCCCATCGGCTTGCCCTCCCAGTAAGTATCGGCGAGTGAGGGCGTCCAGAAACTGCGCGCGCATTCGGCAATAAAACCCGTGCCGCCGCTGCTGATGGCATCCTTATCGTCCGCATCGAGCGTACTGAGCGTACCCGTTGAATCGTAGCCCAGCTTGTACTGCTTCAGGTTGCCCGGCCAGAGCGGCAAGATGCTCGGGCGAAACAGGCCGATAAACACCTGGTTCAGATAGGTTCCCTGGGTGTTGACGCTCACCGGCAAGCTGACCGACGCAAACACGCTGTTGACCGACTGGATCTGGGACAAGGTATTGTTCAACGCATCTTGAATCGCGTTACCGGTGGTCCCGTCCTTCGTGCTGACATCGAAATACTTGCCGTCGCTGACGTCCGCCATGCTTTTCAGCAACGCACTCCACCCCGGCCCCTGGCCGGTGGTCTCCTTGTCGACATCGATGGTGAAGACCGTCACGCCCAAATCGGTTTTCTTCATGAAACGCGCCCATTCGTCGCTGACGTTACTCTGCGATCCGCTCGGCGAAACCGGGATGGGCGTGGTGGCGCCGCTGATTCCCGCCGCCGACGCCGCGGCGGCAAGCATCGAATTGGCTTGGGAAGTGACAGACGTATTGTCTTGCGGCGCCCCGTTGCTGATATAAATGATGAAATTCTTCTGGCAGTTCGAGCTGGGGCGGTTGTATTGCGTTGCATTCTTGCTTGCCAGCGCATTGCCGTCCCACCCGGTTTCGCTGCCCGTCAGCGCGTAAACCGCGTTGGATGCCGGCGTGCCGCTGATGTTGCCTGCATAATCCGTCTTGGCCTTCTGGTTGCCGGCGTAAGGCGCCCCGCCGGACAGATAACGATACGCCTCGGCCATCACCAGGCTGGCTTGGCCGCCGTTGCCTTTGTCAGCTTCCTTGCCAAGGCTTTCGATCAGCTTGCTGTAGATAAGCTTGTTCTCGCTGGTCATCGAGCGTATGGCCGCCCGCACGTAACCGCCCGCCACATTGTTGTCGCCGCTGCCGGTTTCCGCAGAAAACAGGATGCCGATGCGGAATGCGTCGTTCGGCAGCGACGCGATCGTGTCGGCCAGCGCCTTCTTTTCCGCCTCGAATGCCAGGTTCCAGTTGGCGGTGTTGTCGACGATGATCAGCACATTCGGCTTGGGAATGTCGTCGCGTGGCGGGATCGCGAACAGGTCGATGTCCTCGGCCATGGCAGCCAGGGAGAAAACCAGCAAGCCTGCCGTCATCAAACGTTTAAGGAGAGGGGTTTTCATGCTGGCTCCTGCTGCAATAGGTTCATAGACACACGGCATTCTTCTGGCTTTGCGTCAGCAATACGCGCACGCCCTGGCGCATCTGGACGGAAGCGCCGCTGACCGCATCGTTTACGACCGCCACGACATCCCATACCGTGTTCCAGTGCGATGAGGTTGACATCGCCATGCTCAGCGCAAGGCTGCTGGACGCGCCAGGCGCCGCCACCGTTGCCCGAACGCATTCAGGCTTGGCGATGTTGACGACATAATCAATGCTCCCATTGTTGTCGATATCCACATTGATATCTTCAGCGCCGGGCGCATTGGTGAAAGGCGAACCCAACACCTGTTCGATGGCTTTGCTGGCGGCAGCGATCGCTTCGTTGCGGAACTGCATGTTGCCGACCGCCTTCAGGTTGCTGGCGCTCAGCATGAATGCCGAGGTCACCACCAGGGTAAGCAATACCAGCATGATGAGGCCAACAATCAGCGTGGCGCCGCGCTGCGCGCGCGGGTAGTGTGGGGCGATCATGGCGTATCCCTTCTGCCGGCCGGATTGACGAGGCGAACCGTGGTGGAAAAGACATGGCGCTTGAAACCGTCATTGAACGGTCCCATGGATGTCCCGCCCAGCTGGTAGGCTTTGCTGTCGGTATACCCGGGGGTCGGCTCCAGGCTGCGCGCCAGCACATGAATCCGGGCCGCGACGATGTTGGCTGCATCGCAAACAGCCGCGCTGGCGCAGGTGACGCCCGCCGCGCTGACCCACCGGTCCGGCACGCCGTCGCCCCGGTTGGT
>NCIF01000036.1 GCA_002256785.1 Hydrogenophilales bacterium 17-61-9 | reverse complement strand
GCCGGTCGTGATGATGACGATCACCGCGATGATGCGAGCCACCGGCCCCTGGATGGACTCCAGCACCGATTGCAGCGGCGCTTCCCAGGGCATGTTCGAACCGGCGGCATGCGCGGGCAATGCGACGCAGAGCAGCAGCGCTGCCATGACGATGATCTGCATACCGATCTGAAGCCGGGCGTTGTGCAGAAGCGGATTTACGGAAGTGTGCGAAGGTGTCATGACGGTTCTCCGGGAATTGATGAAAGTGAGGGGAAGGAAGGCATCAGTTCGGTGCTGAGCTGGTAGCCGTGGCTGTCGAAACCGGTGACGCGGGCGATTTCCTGCACGCGGCGCGCATGGCCGCGACCAGCGATGTAGACGATGACGTTCACGGCCTCGGCGATCAGGGCGCGCGGCGGGGTCACGGCGACTTCGAGGATCAGTTGTTCCAGGCGCAGCAACGCGCCCGCGGCGGAACCGGCATGGACGGTCGCAATGCCGCCCGGATGGCCCGTGCCCCAGGCCTTGAGCAAGTCCAGCGCTTCGGCGCCGCGCACCTCACCGACGACGATGCGGTCTGGGCGTAGCCGCAGGGTCGAGCGCACCAGCTCGGCCATGGTCACAACGCCGGCGCGGGTGCGCAGCGGCACATGGTCGCGCGCGGTGCATTGCAGCTCCACCGTGTCTTCCAACACGATCACGCGGTCGCCGGTGGCGGCGATTTCGTCGAGCAGGGCGTTGGTCAGCGTGGTTTTGCCGGTGCTGGTGCCGCCCGCGATCAGGATGTTTTGACGCTCGCGCACCGCGTTACGCAGGAACGCGGCTTGAACCTCGGTGAGGATGCCGTCGGTCACGTAGGCGTCGAGCCGGATCAGACCGACCGCGCGCTTGCGCAGCGCGAAGACCGGCCCCGGCGTCACCGGTGGCAGCGCGCCCTCGAAGCGTTCGCCGGTCTCAGGCAACTCGGCGGACAGCAGCGGCTTGCCCGCATGCACCTCGGCGCGCACATGGGCAGCGACGAGACGGATGATGCGTTCGCCATCGGCGGGCGTGAGGCTGACGCCCAGCGGTTCGCGGCCGCTGCCCAGCCGATCCACCCATAGCGAACCGTCGGGGTTCAGCATGACTTCCACCACGTCGGGGTCGTTCAAAGCCTTGGCGATGTCCGGCCCCATCGCCGTACGCAGCATGAGCACGCGACGCTCCAGCGCCAGCGAGGCCGACAAGCCCTGATCGCGCGGCGCACTGCTCATGACGGCGCTCCCGGTCCGTCTGTTGACGACACGGCGTTGGCGTTTTCCTGCAAGCCGAAGAACTGGCTCTGATCGGGCTGGATTTCCTCGACCACGTCCTTGACCAGGCTGCGCCCGCGCAGCAGGTGCCGGCCGAGCTGTTCGATGAACTGCTCGAAGCGCGCGCGGCCTTGGGCGCGTGCCGCTTCCTGATGCGTTTCCGGAACGGGTGTGCTGACGGTGAGGAAGTAGCGCACGTACAACGCCAGCGTCTCGATCAGAATGTTCTGATCCCGCTCCAGTTTGTCAAGCTGGCGAGACAAGCGATCCAGCCGTTTTGCGATAGCCGCTTCGCGCTGGTCACCGGAATCGGGCGAGAGAAACGAGGCCAGTGCGGCGGCGACGATCGAGGACTTGGACAAGCCCTTCATGGTCGACAGCTCGTCGAGCCGCTTGGCGTGCTCGTGTTCGATGAAGAGGTTCAGGCGGGTGCGGCTCATAGCGCGATTCCGTCGTCAGGGTCGAGGGCGGCCAGCCGCGCCGTGCGTTGCAGGCGTGGATCGAGTTGGGCAGGCAAGGGCAGCGGCAGGTCGTCGTCATCGAGCAGGCCCAGATCGTCCACCGCGTGTTCGGGTTCCGGCATGAACGCGACTTCGGCCAGTTCCGGCTGCTGCTGATGGCCACCGTCATCAATGGCCTCACCGTGTGCGGGGAAAACCAGACCAGAAATCGGTGCGGCGGGGATCGCCAGCGCCGTCCAGTCGTCGGGTCGTGGTACCGGTACATCGGCGTAATGCCCAGGCCGCAATGGCGGCGGCGCCTGGATGCGCGTCTTGAAATTCGCATCCAGGTAATAGCGAATCTTCTGGGCCCTGATCGGTGGATGGCCGGACACCATCACCACTTCGTCATCGGGCGGTAACTGCATCACCTCGCCGGGCGTGAGCAGCGGCCGTGCGGTTTCCTGGCGCGACACCATCAGGTGACCGAGCCACGGCGCCAACCGGTGGCCCGCGTAGTTGCGTTGCGCGCGCAGTTCGGTGGCGGTGCCCAGCGCCTCTGAAATGCGCTTGGCGGTGCGTTCGTCATTGGTGGCGAACGTGATGCGCACGTGGCAGTTGTCGAGGATGGAATGGTTCTGACCGTAGGCCTTGTCGATCTGGTTCAGAGATTGGGCAATCAGGAAGGCGCGCAGACCGTAGCCGGCCATGAAGGCCAGCGCCGATTCGAAGAAGTCGAGCCGTCCCAGCGCCGGAAACTCGTCGAGCATCAGCAGCAGCTTGTGGCGGCGCGCGATGCCGTCCGAGCCATCGAGCGACTCGGTCAGACGCCGCCCGATCTGGTTGAGAATCAGGCGGATCAGCGGCTTGGTGCGACTGATGTCCGAGGGTGGAACCACCAGGTACAGCGACACCGGATGAGCGGCATCGATCAGGTCGGCGATGCGCCAGTCGCAGCGCGAGGTCACTTCGGCCACCGTGGGATCGCGGTACAGACCCAAGAAGCTCATCGCGGTGGACAACACGCCCGAGCGTTCGTTGTCGCTTTTGTTCAACACTTCGCGTGCGGCAGACGCGACTACCGGATGAGGCGTGTCACCGAGATGGCGCGTCGTCATCATTCGGTGCAGCGTCACCTCGAAAGGGCTGGCAGGGTCGGACAGGAAGTTGGCCACGCCGCGCAGCGTCTTGTCCTCGCCGGCGTAGAGCACATGCAGGATCGCGCCGACCAGCAGCGCATGCGAAGTTTTCTCCCAGTGGTTGCGCCGCTCCAGCGCGCCTTCGGGATCGACCAGGATGTCGGCGATGTTCTGCACATCGCGTACTTCGTGCATGCCGCGCCGCACTTCGAGCAGCGGGTTGTAGGCGGCCGATTTCGCATCGGTCGGGTTGAACAGCAGGCAATGCGAGAAGCGCGAGCGCCAACCGGCCGTCAAGTTCCAGTTCTCGCCCTTGATATCGTGGATCACGGCGGAGCCTGGCCACGAAAGTAGCGTGGGTACCACCAGGCCGACGCCCTTGCCCGAGCGCGTTGGTGCGAATGCCATCACATGCTCGGGGCCTTCATGGCGCAGGTAGTCGCCGTCCTTACGGCCGAGAAAAACGCCGGCGGGACCGGTCAGGCCGGAACGGTGGATTTCATCGGGGAGTGCCCAGCGCGCCGAGCCGTAGGTCGTGACCAGCTTGGACTGCCGTGCGCGCCACACCGACATGGCGATGGCCGCCATGGCGCCAGCGAAGCCGCTGCACGCTGCGATGGCACCGCCGCGCAGGAAAATCTCGGGCGCGTAGGCATCGAAGAAATACCACCACTCGAACAGCCGCCACGGGTGGTAGACGGGCGTTCCCAACAGGTCGAACCACGGCGCACCAAGGCGTAGCTGGTAACCCAAGTGTGCTGCGGTCCATTGGGTGGCGCCCCACGTTCCCGCAATCACGATCCCGAATACCGCCAGGATCTGACCGAACAGCACACTGGTTCCACGCATCATGACCTCCTGAATGGCACTCCTGCACAAGGCGCGGACAACGATGTGCCGCAGGCGTGAGAGTGGGGGGCGAACGAGTGCCGGTCAAAGACCGTTATAGGGATAGCGAAGACGAAGAAAACAAGATTTCTAACTGGAGAAAAACGGAGCACATCGCTGCAAACGACAGCGCGTTTCGGCGCGCATTGCGATGCGCCGAAAATTATTGATGGATGCTGATATGTAGGCACATTCCAGCACATACGACCGAAGCCATCCGATCCATGTGTGGTGCTCCGAGTTGAGATGATCAGTTTTGCGGCGCGGGTTGCGGTGTGTATTTGCTTTTGCCGTCGCCCATGAAGCGTCGGCGGCGTGCTTCGCTCGCCGCGTTGCAGAGGGCGTCTCCCATCTTCGCGTGATCTTCCCTGCACAGACGCTCCACTTCCTTGAGCCGTTCGGGATTAGCGACCAGTGATTCAATGGTGTCCGTCGGTACGGGTTTTTCGCAGGCGGTCAGAACCAAGACCAACAGCAGCATGCCGGATTTCTTCATGACGTTTCCTTCTGACGTGTGCGTGCAAGCATCTGCCTCAAGCGCTTGCACTTGAATTCGAGTTCTCTGCGGCGACGACTCGGGTGCTGAAACGGCTCAATGGTTCGGATGGTTCCGTGTTGGGTCGTAGAAAGTAGGTGGTCAGCATGAGGGGACGCCCCGCCAGCGGGCGAGCCACGACTTCTGGGTGGCGGCAGGCCATCATGTGGGATTCTTTGGCAAAGCTGAGTCCGTAGCCAGCGGCTACCAGTGTCATCATCAGGTCGAAGGTCGCCGCATGTTCGGCCACGATAGGTTCCGCATCTACGGCGCGCAAAATGCGCTCGATCTGCCGGTAGTAGCCTTCGCAAATCTCCGGATGGCACAGCACCAGCGGGTGGCGGATCAGTTCCACAAGCGGAATGCGCTTGTGCGCCAACAGCGGATGACGTGCCGGAACGGCGATCACCAGCGGATCGCTCCACACGGACTGAACGACGATGCCTTCGCCGACCTCGCCCGCTTGGGCAAATCCAGCGTCATACAGGCCGCCGCGCAGGCCTTTCACCTGCTCCGCCAAGGGAACCTCGAACAGGCGGATTTCGACATCGGGTTCCTCTTCTCGACATTGCGCTAGCAACGCGGCAAGCCACGGCTGAGCGATGCAGTCGGACAGTGCAATGCGCAGCGTGCCGCGATAGCCGGCGGCGGCTGCTTTAGTGCTGGCGATGGTCTGTTCCAGCGTGGACAGCACGCGGTGAGCTTCGTCCAGGAACACTTGTCCGGCCCAGGTCAGGCGCGTGGTGCGGGTCGTGCGCTCCAGCAGGCGTACGCCCAAGTCGAACTCCAGATCCTTGATCGCGCGTGACAGCGGCGACTGCTCGATATGCAGGCGCTCGGCTGCGCGCGCGAAGTGGAGTTCTTCTGCAACAGCAATGAAATAACGAAGGTGTCGAAACTCCATCTCAAGACACCCCCCGGGTGTGCCAGGGCGACGCACCTTCATGGCATTCTTGAGCGTTTTTGCGTATGTCCCGCGACTGCAGCGCCACGCCATCCAATGATCCGCCACCAGCCCCAACTGCGAGCCACTTTGCGCTCACCAACGCACTGAGACACATGCCCGTAGCGTCGCTCACGTCGTAGCCGGAGCGCGGGATCGGGCTGCCTTCATCACAACAGCCATGAGAAGAGCGGCCGTTGCGGCGGCGGCGCCCACATAGCCAACAGCCCCGACACCGTAGTGGTCCGCAATTCGGCCACCGAAAGTCGAGCCAAGACCGATGCCGAGATTGCAGACCGAGATATTCAACGACATGGCGAAGGCTGCCGCCTCACGTCCAGCCCTCATGACGCGGACTTGAGTGATGACGAATGCTGCCATGTGCGCAGCGCCCCACAACCCGATAACGAGGCCGAGTAAACTCGACAGGCTCTCTCCCACGGGTGCGGCTACCGCCATGGCAAACGCTAGAGCGAACGCGACCCACGCCGTTGCCGCGAGTGGATCGCGGTCGACCACACGCCCGGCAATCCAATTCCCAAACGCGCCGGCAAGGCCAAATCCCATCAGCGCCCAGCCGATCGTCGAGCCATCGAGATTGGCTACGGTGCCGAGCAAGGCGGCGATATAGGTATATCCGGCAAATATCCCTGCGAACAGGACGCATGACAGCAAAAGATGCATCAGGAAACCCGGCCGCCACAGTAGGGAGACCTCAGTCAGCATCGATGGCTGCTTCGCAATTTCCATGCGGGGAAACCAGGCGGCGACGAGACCCGCCGAGACGAGGCCGAGCAGCGCAAGGCCAACAAAGCTCGTAGGCCAACCCGCGTAGTCCGCTGCCATCGCACCGGCAGGAACACCCAACACCGTGGCGGCGACCACGCCGATATTGACACGCGAGACTGCCCATCCCTCACGCTCGGCACCTACCAGGCGGGCGGCCGCTACGATGGCGACGCTGGCAATGGCGGGCAAGGCGCAGCCCTGCAACAGGCGGACGGCAACGACGGTGGAAGAATGTGGCGCCCACGCGATCGCGAGATTGCCGGCGGCGAAAACAATCGCCGCCGTAATAAGGACGTGGCGCGGATCGCACCGGCCAGCCAGCATCGTCAGCGGCGGGCCGAGCAGCGCCGCAGCCAGCGCGAACCACGTGACGAACCAGCCGGCTTCGGCGAGCGATAGCTTGAGATCCTTCGCCATCGCCGGCAGCAGGCCCACGACGACGAACTCCGTCGTGACGATCACGAACATCGTGAAGGCGAGCAAGCCAATGGCGAGGGTGAAGGAGGACGCGGGCTCTACAGCCCGCCCCCGCGTTTCGTTCAATCGACAATCATGCGTTGGTGCCACCGTCGATGGTGAGGCCGGCACCAGTCATGAAGCGGCTTTCATCGCTCGCAAGCCAGGCGACGAGACCGGCGATATCGCGCGGCTCGGCAAAGCGGGGAATGGCCATCCGGTTGCGTTGCGCATCTGCGTACTCACCATTAGCGGGATTCATGTCCGTGTCGGTCGAGCCGGGATGCACGATGTTGACGGTGATGCCGCGCGGTCCCAGATCGCGCGCCATGCCCTTGGTGAATCCGATAAGTGCCGCCTTGCTGAGACTGTAGAGGCTTACTCCCGGCATTGGCACGTGCTCGGCCAGATTGCTGCCGATCGTGATGATTCGGCCGCACTCGCCCATGTGGGCGGCGGCCGCCTGTGAGGCGACGAACACGGCCCGCACATTGATGGCGACCGTCTGGTCGAAGTCGTCGATCGTCAGGGCATCGAGTGGCTTGACGACGAAAATACCGACGTTATTAACGAGGATATCGAGCCGACCCAACTCGGCGACGGTCCGCTCCACAGCCGCCCGGACGGCGGCAGGATCGGCGTTGTCCGCGGCGATCGCCAGGCCCCGCCGACCAGTTCGCTCGATCTCGGTTATGACAGTGTGGGCCTTGTCGCCTCCACTGATGTAGGTCAGCGCAACGTCCGCACCTTCGCGCGCCAGACGGCCGGCGATCGCGGCACCCATGCCTCGGCTGCCTCCGGTCACTAGCGCCACCTTGTTTCTCAATCCAGTCATGCTGATTCTCCTTTATGTTTCGAACGATACAGAATATAATCCCCCGGCGAACTTTGATCAAGATATTTATTTGTCGATCGACACAGAAAAGGAGATGTTTATGGCGGAACGAGGCCGACCGCGCAGCTTCGATCGCGCCGCTGCCTTGCGGCGGGCGATGGAAGTGTTTTGGGCACAGGGATATGACGGCACGTCCATGACGGACCTGATAGCCGCAATGGCTGTCAATTCGCCCAGCATCTACGCTGCCTTCGGCAGCAAGGAAGCGCTATTCCGGGAAGCGGTTGCGCTCTATCGCGCAACCGAAGGCGGGCGAATCTGGGGCGCCATGACGACTGCGCCGTCCGCGCGCGCGGCGATCGAAACCGTGCTGCGCGCCAGCGCCGAAGAATTTACCCGGCCCAGCAAGCCGCGCGGCTGCCTCATCGTGCTCGGAGCGCTCAATGCCGACGACGGAAGTGAAGCCGTGCACCGAGAGTTGCAAGAGCATCGTGCGGAGAACATGAAAATGCTCCTCCTGCGTCTCAAGCGCGGCGTCGCCGAGGGCGAATTACCGGACGGCCCGGACTGGCGAGCAATCGCCGCTTTCTACATTACGGTTCAGCAGGGTATGTCGATCCAGGCGCGCGACGGCGCTTCGCGCAAAGCCCTCCTCGCTGTCGCTGACTGCGCCATGGCGGCGTGGGATGGCCTCGTGTCTTGTGACCGTGACGAAGGGAGCTTGTGATGGGAGTCGCGAAAACAACGGCCGGTATAGTGGCAGGCGGGTACGTTCAAGCCACCTGCCTAACTCACGCTCCAGCCGATCTGCGCGAAAAGTCGTCGTAGGGCGTTTTACCGTCACCGAGAAACCGTCGGTTCGTTGCTTCGGCCACTCGGTTGCAGAGCTCGTCGCTAAGCTTGGCGCGCTCCAGCTTGCACTGCTGACGCAGGGCATTCAGCCGTTTGGGATTGGCTGCGAGCGATTCGACGGTTTCTATTGGTGCAGATCTGTTGCTTGTCGCGGTCGGTTCGGATTTGCCGCAAGCCACCAGCGTTGCAGCAAGCAAAAATGGGATGATCTTCTTCATGGTTCGATTTCCTCTGGTGGATCAGTTCGTTCAAGTGCAGCAGAGGTCTTTCCTCTTGGGGGGGCAATGGCAAGGACTCGTTCGATGAAACGAGCCAAGGCATCTGACGGCTCGCTATCCGCGCGCAACAGGTAAGTCGTGAGCATGTGCGAACGACCAGCCAGCGGTCGGGCCACCACACTGGGTTCACGGCTGGCGGCAATCTGCGATGCGCCCGCCAGCCCGAGCGCAAAACCTGCCGACACTAGCGTCATCATCAGATCGAAGGACGCAACTCGTTCGGCGATCAATGGCTCCATCCTTGATTGACGCAAAGCGCGATCAATTTGGCGAGCGTGTCCTTCGCATGTATGCGCATCGCCGAGTGCCAAGGGATAGCGCAACACCTCGTCCAACGGTACACGCTTGTAGGCGAGCAAGGGGTGACGTGCCGGAACCGCCACCATCAATGGATCATGCCAAATGGGCTCAGTAACAACTCCATCACCGGCTTTATCCAACTGAGCAAACCCTACGTCGTAGAGATCGTCGTGCAGCCCCTTGATCTGCTGGGATAAGGGGACCTCGGTCAGGCGAATCTCGATCTCAGGCTCTTCCTGCCGGCAAAGTGCCAAGAGGGCTGAGAAGCAGGTCGGCGTGATGCCATCAGACAAGGCGATGCGCAATTGGCCGTGGAAGCCGTTGGCGGCGGCTTTTACGCTGTCCAGAGCCTGCTGCAAGGAGGCGAAGACACGAGGCACGTGTTCCAAGAACATCCGGCCCGCGCGCGTCAGTCGGGTGGTGCGGGTGGTGCGCTCGAACAGCCGCACACCCAGGTCTTCTTCCAGTTCCTTGATCGCGCGCGACAGCGGTGACTGCTCAATATGCAGCCGTTCTGCCGCTCTCGCGAAATGGAGTTCTTCGGCAACGGCCTGGAAGTAGCGCAGGTGTCGAAGCTCCATATGCGACCTCATTGCCTATGATGGCCTGCCATGTTCCTCGCACTTTCCAGTTGCCGAGGACTCGCCTATCTTGCCTTTGTGAAGCTTGCTGACAGCAGCTTCTCGCCGCCATGCTCCTTGACGGCCATACCCAACGTGGCCTCGTAATCGGGCTGGGCATTTTCGAGCCGCTCGCGCCCCTTCGTGGTCAGAACCGTATAAACCCCTCGTTTGTCGTTTGGGCACAAGTCGCGAACAGTGAGACCTGCACGCTCCAGACGTTCGACCATCCGCGATACCGAGCTTTGATTCAAGCCTACATGCACGGCTAGTTCCTGCATGCGCAACTCCGAGCCAGGGGAGCGCGCCAGCACTTCGAGCGCGCGATACTCTGACAAGCCAAGTCCATGCTGGGCTTGAAGCAACTTGCCCAGGTCGGCCTCGACATTGGCGACGACCTGAATCAGCTTGAGCCATGCATCGCTTCTCTTGGGCTTCACGGGCATGCGTTCCTCTTGAACATTTGGCGATCCATTTTCTCATATGCATGTCCATGCAACCACCCGAACAAGAGCCAAGGCAGGACTTCAAGGCGCACGCAAGCCCGCGCGGAACGCCAGAAACGGGTGCAGGCCATCCGCCACCGGGAGCTTGGCCGCTATGGGCGAGTGCCAGGCAAGCGGATCGTTAGCGAACAGCGCGTAGCTGCTACGGTAGTCGAAACCGTGCGCTGCGGCCTCATCCCGGCCGATGGCGAAGAACACCCGCGAGATACCGGTAAAGTGTGCGCTCAGATAGCACATGGCGCAGGGTTCACCCGAAGCCAGCAGCGTCATGCCATGAAGATGTGCAGCGCCGACGGTACGGCAGGCATCCCGGATGGCTACGACCTCCGCGTGGGCGGTCGGGTCATGGTGCTCCCGAACGCGGTTGACGCCGCACCCCAGGATCGCGCCATCGGCATCCAAGACGAAAGCCGTGAACGGGATGCCACCGCCGTGAACGTGCTCGGTGGAGAAGGCGACCACCTCTTTCATGCGTTGCGCGAGGCTGGCAACCTGATCGCTAGCCATCATGCCGACACCGGACGCTTGTCCGCCTGTAGTTTTACGCTATCGGCGAGTTTCAGCCAGACAACACCGGCAATGATGACCGCCAGCCAGAATGCCTGAATCAGCGTGAGCGGCTGGTCGAGCAAGACGCTACCGAAGGTGGCTGCGCCGACCGCGCCGATCCCTGCCCATACGGCATAACCGATCCCCACGTCGATCGTTTTCAGGGCAGCGCTCAGGGCATACAGCGTGAGCAGAAAGAAAACGATGGCAGCCATCGACCAGCCCGGCACGGTGAAGGCTTTGCTGCCGCCAACACTGAGGGCATAGCCGATCTCGAAGGCACCGGCCAGTAACAGCATGACCCATGCGCGCCGGTTACTCTTACTCAATTCGTTTAGTGTCGTCATATCGGGTTCCTTTCGGGTTTGGTGGAAGTTGAGTGGATGGAGCGTTGACCTGTCGATTGCCTACGCTGCGCCGCTGAGCCGCAGGCCGACAACACCGCCGATGACGAGGAATATCCCGAGTGATTTTTTCCAGTTCAGGCTTTGTCCGAAGAACAGCATGCCCAGCACCACGATCAGAACGCCCGCAACAGATGTCCAGATCGCATAGCCGACGCCGACATCGAAGGTGAGCAGTGCGAGGCTGAGGAAATAAGTGGCGATGGCACCACTGACAAGGGTGGCGACGGTCCACCACAACCGAGTGAATCCCTTGGCATTGCCCGCCGAGATGGCGACGACGACTTCAAAAATCACCGCGATTCCGAGATATAGCCAGTTCATGATGTTTATTCCTTCAAAGAGAGGGGTGAGTAAAAACTCGTGGTCACGACGGACGGTTTTCGTCGCCGACGCCGTTCTCGATTTCGTTGATGGCTCGCCACAATGCGTCCATCGGCGGCGTTCCACGAAAGATATGTTTCCCGACCACGATCGTGGGAACGGAGGTGATCGCCATGTCCTCACGGGCGTGGCGTAGCGCATCGCGATGGCGCTCAGCGTAGGTGCCGCGTTCGAGCGCCTGCCTTGCTTCGTCTGGATCAAGTCCAACATCGGCGGCAAGCTTCATCAGGACTTCGGGGCTACCGATGTCGCGGTCTTCCTGAAAGAAGGCCCGTAGGAGGCGCATGGACCAAGCGTGATCCAGCCCCTTGTCTTGCGCCATCACCAGAAGCTCGAATGCTTTGGTAGTTCGGGGTTGAGGCGAAATCGAAGGCAACCGGATGGGTACGCCGAGCCTTTCCGCCAGCGGATAGACGGACTCACGCCAGACCTTCGGCAGGTATGGATCCTCGGGCCGCAGCGTCGGCACTGGGTCAGGGCGCAGCTCGAATGCTCGCCAAGCGATGGGAATGTCCCTGCTTCCGATCGCGTCGGACAGCACCCGCTCCGCAAGCAGACAGTATGGACAGACGTAGTCGGAATAGACGGTTACGTGGGCCATTCAGTCATCTCCATATATTTGCATGTGCATGCACTATATTCCCTACATTCCAGCTTGTCAACATGCATGTGCATGCATGTTATATTGCCCAGCATTGAGGAGAGAACGAGGGTTGCAGGAGTTTTCCCTGCGGCACTTCGAGCGCACGGCTGTACGTTAGGTCGCGCCCTATCCGAGGCTATCTAGCCAATCGCTGGCCCACGTTGTCGGCCAACCTCCCAAGAAACGCCACCGCCGCGTACCGTCGCGACGAGCTGCTGTCCCAGCCGTTGCTCGATCACGGGCTTCCACGGAACCAGGCTGAACCCCAGTCCATCATCTAGCATGGCGTAGCGCCCGCTGGCGAGCATGACGCTGCGGCAAAAGATGCCTGCCACACGCTGGCCTTCAACCATCGGGCGATGCTCCAGGCCGGTTTCCGCTGTTATGTCCTGTGCCGCCTTCGTCAGTTCGCGACCGCGCAGTGTCGCCAACAGGTTGCGCGCCAGGATCACGCGCTGTCCGCGCTGTTCGGCCAGCCCCTGTTCGATCAGGAAATCCGACCGCTGCCGCAGCGCTTCGCGCACCTCGCCGCCGAAGCCGTTGTCGGCGATACCGCTGGTACCACGGATCAACTGCTGATCCAACCAGGTCGCGCCGATCACACGGGTTTGCCGTTCGATGGGCAGGTGCGAACGCAGTTCCACCGACACGCCGCCCAGCCGCTGTGCATCGTATTGCCGACCTCGCTCGGGCAGGTCCGTCGGCACCCGCCAGACCCCTTCGGCCACGCGCTCGACAATGCCCGCCCGGCGCAGTGCTTCCAGTCGGCGCACATGGGCATCAACCACCTCCTTGGGGTCGTGCGTAGGCGTGGCTTGGGCCGTGGCCATCGTCAGGTGATGGTCGGTGCGGTACAGGCCATCGACCGCGAGCGCGGCGATGTTCTTGTCGGACGCGCGAATCTCGGCCGACCCGCGTGCCTCCACCACGGACCCCACCGGGTATTGCTCCAGCTCCACCTTGGCATTCAAGGCGATGTAGTGCGCCTTGCCGTCGGTGCCATCGACCACGAGATAGCCCCGGTCGTACAACTCGTCGGCCATGCCTTTGGCGGCTACCCGGCCGACCACGGGGCGAGCGTTCTCGCCCGGCTCGAACACTGCCAAGTCGCGCGGCACACCGCTCATGGCCCGCTGCATCGTGCGCACGATGTCGCCACGTTCGCCCATCGCTCGCAAGACCTGTTCGGCTTCGGCGTGGACGGCCCACACGCCGGGCGATGACTTGTGCGCCAGCCCCATGTGCCGCAAGCGTTTCAGCCGGCCGATCAGCAGCACGCGTTGCTGTCTGTGCGATGGATCGCTGGCAGGTTGATTCATGTGAATCAGCCCGCCTTGCGCTTCACGTTGCAGCGTGCGATCCAAATTGGTCCAGCGTTCCTGATCGACTTCCCGCCGCAGGCTCTGCTGAATCTCCAGATCGGTGCGCGGCCCCAGCCATTCGGTCGCCAGTTCGGCGGCGCGCTCGCGCATCCCTTGCGCGATGTAGTCGCGGGAAATGATCAAGTCCTTGCCGGTGCCGTCCTTGCCGCGCAAGACGACGTGGGTATGCGGGTTGTCGGTGTTCCAGTGGTTCACCGCCACCCAGTCCAGGCTCGTCCCCAGATCGGCTTCCATGCGGCTCATCAGGTGGCGGGTGTAGCGGCGCAGGTCGTCGAGCTGCTCGGCGTCCTCGGGCGAGACGATGAAGCGGAATTGGTGCCGATCCTCCCGTCCGCGTTCCTCGAAGGCGACCAGGTCGGCGTGGTCCGTTGTTGATCCATAGGCCTGGCCCGGTTCGCCATCGCGGCCCACGCCATCCCGCTCGATGTAGCTCAGATGCGTGGTAGTCGAGCGTGCCCCGGCCTGTTTGAGGTTCACCAGCCGGGTCTTGATGGTGACGCGCCGTGATCCAGGCTGCGCAGAGCGGCCGGTGAAGTTGGCGGCTACATGCCCGCGACCAAGACGTGCGCCGGGCCGGGCTCCCGACTTGCGCACCGACTTGCCGCCAGCCTTGCTGACCTCCTTCAAAACCTGCGAGACGAACTTCTGCTGGCGGTTCTTGGGGGCGCCGGGGCGGACGCGGAACCGGTCATCGTCCTGCTTGCTCATGGCATGAACTCCAGCGCAGCACGGCCAAGCCCTGCGGGCGAAGCACGCTGATAGACCAATGCGGGCGGGGATTTCGCGCCGCTTACGGCACATCGCCACCCAAAGCGCGTGCCGCGCCAACCCACGTGCAGACAAGGCTTTACGCGCCCCATGGTGCCGCGTCCTTTTATCTTGCCCTCCGTCTTTTCCGATTGCTGGCGCGACCGGCCTCGACGGGCGGGCTGCGATCGTCCGCACGGGTGAAGCATCGCCGCCGCAGGCTGTGGTGCAAGCGATGTGCAGTGACACTGCACGAAGAACGACATGCAGCGCTGCACGTTCATGGCGTGCCCCACGTCCATAAGGGCTGCGCGCTGCCGATCACGGCGGAGACAGCAATGGGACCGAAGTACCGGCTGTCAAACGATGCCGGATTGGTTGCAC
This sequence comes from Hydrogenophilales bacterium 17-61-9, assembly GCA_002256785.1. Lineage (GTDB taxonomy): Bacteria > Pseudomonadota > Gammaproteobacteria > Burkholderiales > Thiobacillaceae > Thiobacillus. The sequence goes on along the minus strand of NCIF01000036.1, from coordinate 1,618 downwards.
TGAGCAGGAACAGCTCGCCGTCGTGAAGCCGCCGACATTGTTGCCATGCCGACAGTGGACGGCCACGGCCATCTGTTGCATGGACGCCAGCTACCGGCATGCCGTCGATGTGAACGATATGCTTCTCGATGCACACCTGCTGCGGTGACATCGCGCCGATGCGCTTGAGTAGCGGGATGTGCTCAGGCAGGTAGCCACGCCGCGCAGCCAGCGCGGCGGCGTTTGCCGGAAGCCGGGCGAGCACGATGCTGCCGACGTGCAGCGAGTCGGGCGGGCCGATGCGATACCAGCCAGGCGGTACGCTGTCGCTGGGGTTGTAGACGAGGCGTGCAACGAACGTATGGTCGGACGACCAGGCGAGCGCAGCGATGCCAAGGACGGTGAACAGTATGACGCCCCAGCGATGGACGCGGGCGTTCATCGCAGCACCTCACCCGTGAGGTAAGCGGCATGCCGTTCGACCGTGTAAGCCGGTAGGGGTAGGCGCGCAGACAGCCGGTTGCCCAACGTGCGCCAGTACGCGGGCGACACGGCTGCCGGATTGATGCCGAGCGCTTCGATGGCGTCGATCTGCGGCAAGACCGACTGCACCTGCCGCTCACCCTCGGCGCACAGCAGCAGACGCGCGCCAGGTTGGATGCCGGCGATGCGCTGTACCACATCAAGCGGCGTGCATGCCTGCAAAATCATGAGCTGCCAGCGCGTTGTGCCATAGTCGTTGGACTCCCAACGCACGCGGCAGAACATCGCGGCGGGAAGGAACACCGCGCAGCGGCGCCAGCGGTCCAGTCGCAGCTCGCGCACCGGATGACCGAAGCGCAGATAGAGGTTGATCCGACGTTCGACGAACGCCAGCGACACGCGCGTCAGTGGCATGTCGTTCGCAACGCTCGATAGCACGGGACGTGGTATTGATGGCGCGTTGCTCACCGCCTGTGGTAGCGCACTCATGGCTGCTTATCCGGGAATTCTTGTTCCAGCAGCGCACGCAGCATCTCGGCCACTGTGATGCCTTGCGTGAAGGCTGCGACCTTGATGCGGGCGCGCAGCGCCGGTGTCACATCGATGGTCAGCCGGGCTGTGTAGAGATCGGTTTTGCCGATGTCCGCACCGTCGCCTTGGCGCACCCAGGCATCGGCGTGCGGATTGGCGGGCGGGCGTGCGCCAATCGCAACGCGTTTGCCATTCTTCATCGCGCCATCCTCAAGACTTCATCGGTGAGCGCCGCGATCTCGCGTGCAGCAATGCTGTCCACGTCGAGTTCGCGCGCGAGCTGACCTCTGGCCACGCTGTCGGCAAACACGATGCGCTGCCGAACTTCCGAGAGCAGCGATGGCAGCGGTTGATCGGCGAGCGCACCGCGCGCCTCGCGTCCGATTACCGTGGTGCTGACGCGCCGGTTGATGATGAAGGCCGCGCGCAGCGCTGGTCGGAACACCTGCGCTTCGCGAATCAGCGACACCATCTCGGCGCTGGCCCACACGTCGTAGGGGCTGGGCTGAACCGGGATCAACACGAGGTCAGCCGCGAGCAGCGCGGAGCGCGCGAGGGCGGCGATCCGGGGCGGGCCGTCGATCACGATGTGATCGCAGCGTCTGGCGAGTTCCGGCGCTTCCTG